>SSFV01000039.1 GCA_008015565.1 Nitrosomonas sp.
AATAAAAAAGATATACAAAATATCGCACTCGGTAGCTTATTGCATGTCATCCAAGATTCCTTCTCGGATAGCCATGTAACCCGCAATCCTGATTATGAAGGTAACTACTCACTCATCCACGGGCGCTCCGCGGTACAAACTTTCAATACTTACAAAAAACAAAGTATAAGACTGCATCGTGGCGCGGATTCCTATCCACACGATATGGATAAACCGCCTGAACAAAGCGGATTTAATTTGGAAGAGATTTCGGCAGAAATCATTTCTTATGTTTTATCGGATAGAGTCCGGCCCAAACATAAAAATCGCCATGCGATGATTAGCACCAAACTGAAGGAAGGTATATTTCATCTTCTCGATCCCAATGCAATTGCGGGATCTGGAAAATATAAGTAATCGCTTGTGTTTTCTAACTTTGTATTGATAAAAATTTTGAAGGCGTTTTCTGCCAGTAGTTTTTTGACGATTCGATCGGAATTGTTCATTCGAGTACGCGAGGAATATCTATTCACTATCGAGCATGAACGATTGCGTAGAAATGATCGAGTGGCCAGATAAAGCTGTTACTTTTTAAGTCACCAAATAAAACGGTTTTTATTGATGGAAAAGATCGAACAAAGCTTTATGATCGCAACTGATCCATTCGACTCACACCGAATCAACTCACATAAAAATTGCGCATCATACCCATATCTTCATGTTCCAGATTGTGGCAGTGATAGAGAAATAACCCGGTATAGTCTTTGAATGGCTTGATTATCTCCACTTCTTCACCCGGCATGACCAAAACCGTATCTTTCCAGCCGTTGTTAATGAATCCGTCCTTAACGCTATCATAACCGCTATTTGGGTCACTCTGTTTGCGTGACAAAATCTGAAACTGTTGACCATGCAGATGGATAGGATGCGGCAACGACATCATCATAGCCATCATACCGCCACCCCGCCCTCCCTGCATCCCACCACGCCGGCCCATACCATGGCCTTCGTGAAAAATCCGCATTCTCTGAACACTGTTAACTGGAATTCTTTCTAGCTCCAAATAATCGTCCATATCAAATGTTCTGCCATTTAACTGAAAATTCATATGCCGCATGCCAATTGCAATGGAAACAATTTTTTCAGGATTGGATGCATCTTTAGCGGTGAGGCGGGTCATAGGAACAAGTTCTGCGGGTAATTCCGGTGAATCGCCGACTTGCCCGGCAACATGAAACCGGACAATCGCCATCTTTCCTTCCTGACCCAATGTATCAGCCATCATGCCCATTCTGCCCATACCGTGACGCATCCCCCCCCTCCCCCGTTCCATATGTGAGGTGATGTGATAAGGCAAGCTTTGCAACACGAGTTCAGAACCGACCCTGCGGCCACTGAAATCAACCCACAATTCGGCACGCTCTGCCGGTGCAAGCATGACATAAGGCATTGATTCTGGTTTCTGCAACAATGCACCATCAGTGCCTATCACGGTAACAGGAGTGCCATCATCCCAGGCCAGCTTATAAATTCTGGAATTCGAGCCATTCAGTATCCGCACGCGATATGCTCTGGTTTTGACTCTGATTTCACTGTTTTCCAGACCGTTTGCCAAAATGGTATCACCTAGAAAACCTGTCATTCGTTGATGCATGTTCAATACATACCGCAGTTGATTGCCACTGGAGAAACTGCGATCTTGGATAACAAGCGGAATATCATATTCACCGCTTGGCAGATCAAGCTTCCGCTCTGCTTCATCGGCTATGGTGATTAATCCTGCCAATCCCTGATAAACCTGAGGAGCGGTCAATTCATGCGTATGCGAGTGATACCAGCAGGTGCCGGCTGGGTTTCTGACTTCAAATTCGTACACGTATTGTTCACCTTGAACAATCGCATACATCGGATGCCCATCCATCATCTGCGGCACATGCATGCCGTGCCAGTGCGTAACGCAGGGTTCGGGTAATTCGTTATAAAAAAATATGCGGACTTTCTGGCCCTGTTGAAAATTGAGCATGGGACCCAGATAGCCGGGTAATTCTTTCACGGTAGCTGACGGCCCATTCAATAATTTTGCAAAATATTTAAAAACATGTGTTTGCGCGCCTGAACGAATCGATACATCAGTCATCCGGGCTGTCAACGCGATTTCGACATCCGCTTTAAATGCTGGATTGGGCGTGCTGTTAACTCTCCGGCTTTCTCCAAACGCAAAACCGGGTAATGCGGCGGTTAATGCACCCAATGCAATATTCTGGAGAAATTGCCGTCTGTTACGATCAATATATTTCATGATAATTATCTGTAATAAAAAAATTTATTATAAGTTGCATAGAAAACAGCGCAGACGATTTTGATTTCACACGAAAGCTATTGTTCTGCTACGCGCAACTTTCGATTACTCTCAATTGCCTGCTGCAATACTAGGTTCCGTTCATTTTTTGGCAATTTACTCAGTTTTGCAACGGCTGTAAAAAACTTCCCCATGTCTTCGTCATGCTGCTGGAGAATCGCTTCGAAAGCAGGCAATAACTGTGTATAAATCGAAACAGTTGCCACAATCGCATTGTTTAAATTCTGTGCGAACCATTGATCGTATACACTAAATTCACTTTTTTCAGCTTTAAGTTGTAAAAATTCTGCACGCAAATCATCAAAAATACGCGCCTTCAGCACTCGCTTTTCCGTATCGCTTAGATCTGATTGGAACAATTGCCGTAACCGTTGCCGGTGCCTTAACACCATTTCAACAAAAACAGTTTCTCTTTCTTGCCTCGCACTCAGTGCGGCTTGCTCGAAAGCCGTGCCTGTACTTTTATACCAGCGCCGCACGCCTTCATGTTCTACAGCGGTGGCAAATGACTCATTAAAGACGCTATCATCCGGCACATAGACTACCTGATGAGCCAGTTCATGAAACATCAAACGGGCAAGATTCGCTTCAGAGTAGCCGAGGAATGTATTTAATACCGGATCACTGAACCAGCCCAGCGTTGAATAGGCACGGATACCGCTGACATGGACATCATAGCCTTTCTTTTTTAGCGCTTCGGCGTAACGCTCAGCTTTGTCCTGAGAAAAAAAACCGCGGTAATTAACACAACCCACTTCCACAAAACACCATTTTTTGAGTTTCAGCGAAAGCTCCGGCGAAGCAAAAACATTCCATACCACATAAGGGCGTTGCAAATCGGCATAGCTTGTATAACTCAAATTATCCGGCAATTTAAGTTCACGGCTTGCAAATTCACGTATCTGAACAATCTTTCTGAGGGTAAGCTTCAATTGCGGATCCGCATCTGGATCGGCAATAATTTTTCGAATGGGCTGGGAACGATGCATAACCTCAAAATGCCCGCTAATCGCCTGAGCATAGTAAGGGATATTTGCGCAGGAACTTAACCAAATGGCCAGGCCGCCTGCAATGACTAACTTGATAGTGCGTGCAATCCGTAAAGGCACTTTGTTTTCCGATAAATTATGGGGCATGAATAAAGGAAAAAACGTTGCATACCTAAAAACATCATACTCATTTTTGCATATGTTTTTCAATAATTCGCTTGCAATCCATCAATCACCCTTCATAAGATTTCACTTACAACGATTAATTCACTTTTGTTACACAACTGCTTTTTTTAGCGCTCTCCACTTTTTTCAATTAGTACCGATATAAACATCTTGATTTAAAAGCAAAGATGATATTCAGCATGCATTCTCAGCAATACCTGATTAGAAATAGAAGTGCAGCTTTGGCAAATAATTCTGAAAAACTGCCATATTCCTTAATGCTTTTAGCAAAAGCCCACCTTCTTAATGTTTGAAAATTATGGAAATCAAAACTGAAACATATTTAATCCTGGGTATTACGCCCGCAGGCCGGCCATTTCGTCCGAGCGATTGGGCGGAGCGGTTATGTGGAATACTCGCCAGCTTTGACAATAAAGGCCGGTGGGTATATTCGGAATATGCACAACCTGTCATTCATGAAGGCTTAGCCGGCGTAAAAATAAAAGCGGCATTACAAAATCTTAATAGCAGCGCTTATGAATTCATGATGAATTTTGCTAACGACAATCACCTTAAGGTGATCGCTGACAGAAAAATAATTTATATTGATCAATTCATTCCAAGACAAGACAATGTATCATCGCTAAGAAAGCAGACGGCAAGATGATTTATAGTGTTTTGAGATATTCAAGCAAATCCAGGCGTTGTTCTTTTGTCAATGCGGGAAGTATGGTTCCATCCGGCTGTAGCGCTCGCCCGGATGCGTATTCATGGCCGCTATTATCATTACCCCGAATACTGGTCCGGAACAAAAAACCATTATAACCATCCGTTTTTAATCCGACTCTCACGGCATCGAATTCACGCGATCCCACGACAAATTCATCCGGCCGGTACTCGCCTTCATGTGGATCTTCCGCTCGTCTTTTCGGCAATAGCAAATCATACAACGTAGGCACTGAACCATTATGCAGATATGGGGCTGTAGCCCAAATGCCATTGAGTGGACGGGCCTTATATGACATAACTGAAGCAAATGGCTGGGCTGTCGTGTCAGGCTCGTAGTTACCTTGTTTAATCGAAGGCCGAATTTCGTTATCAAAAAAAGTGTGCGCAAAGTCGAGCGAACGCTCAATCCAGCTGCGTACCAACCATTTATCGGGATCAGGCGTAGTCACGACATTGCGTGTTGCAGCAGTCAACAAGGCAACCACTGGCGCCTGTTGCTGCAATAATAGGTTGCCGGCACCGGATTTGACATAGTGATTACGCAAAATACCGCTATAGCCGTTATACGCAAAGCTGTTTTCAGCCATCTTAGCATCCGTTCCAACCGATGAAACTGCAATCATTTTAGCCACAACACGGCGATCAGGGTCAGCCCGGTTGATGTGTTCATGGCAAGTTGAGCAATAACGCGCATAGAGTATGGCTCCATTATGCAATCGCGTCTTGTCTATCTTCGGCAAAATATGCTCTGGCCAGGCTGGTGAAATTAATTTGCGTAAATGTTTTTCCACGCGGCGCAAGTTACGGATATCGATAGACGATTGAAAATTGACATGCTTATCGCCGAAACCCTGCCCGCCTAAAACGGAAGATAACGTAAAACCAGCTTTTTCTTGCCAGTCGAGCGTTCCAAATACGCCGATTATCTGTCCGGCATTACGCGCCATCGGTCCCAATTCGCTGTTATCAACTCTGCCATTCCATTGCACATAATCATGCACAGGCACATCCCAGAGAAAGGGATAACTTACCGGAGCGTCAGCCGGATTATAGATCTTATTTCGCAACTGGATGAGCTGCTTATCGCTCAAGTAGGTTTGTATTCGTTCAATGATATGATCTCGATTGCTGCTCGTTAAGACAGGCTCAACATTTTGCATCACATCGGACAATTCATCCGGAGATAATATTTCACCAAGCAATTCCCGCATTTGCTGCGCACTCATGAGATGTTCAAGCACGCGGTTATAAATGCGCCCAAAAGCATCCAAACGCGCGTAGCCGTAGCGTGTAAGCGGACGTTTCACATCCCGGGGGGTATTGACAATGGTATACGTTTTAATTCGTTGAGCATATTTTTTCAAATCCGCCATGACGGCATCTGCATTGTCATAGTGACCATGTTTTAGTACTTTAGTAACAAAGCGCTGCAATTTTTCCGGAATTGCTAACGTTGCGCGCAAAGCATCGGCCAAATCAATCATGAAATTTTCCATGTCGGAATTAGCCGGGCCACCGTCGATACGTATTCCGGTACCCTGATAATTGATCTGCGTCGTATGGCAAGCTGCACATGTAAATCCCATGTATGCCTTGCCTTGATATTCATCGCGAACCATGCCAACCGGCAGACCATCCGGATTGCTGATCGTTGGACGCTGCGGCAAATAACCATAACGATCGATATTTTCGTCGCTACGAAATAACTGACGGGAATCGGCCTGTTCCAACCCCAGAAAAAAGCTGTAAGGCAACAAGTTTGAACCTTGTGTCACCGTATAAAACCACAAGCTATCCGACGGCGACCAGCCTTGATCGAGGTATACAACGCGGGAAAAGCGATCACCGGATTTATCGGTTGCCTGGGTAATGGCACCTCGATTGGAATCATCATCACGAAATTCATACAACCGAGAAGTTATGCCAAGCGCTGCCCATGCACAGGCCAGAATTAACATAACAGCTAGCAATAGTTTTATTTCATGCCAAAAGCAGTCTGAATTATCGGGGGTCATGCCGATTGCTGCCACCAATCCGCAACCACTTTACCCATAGCGGGGTTAACCAGATAACCATACGAACGATGGCAATTCAATCCTTTCTCGTTACGGTAAAAATTATAGATCCTGTCGCAGTGATCCTCGATGCTATCGATAATCCCAAGAGATAACATCTCCGCAAAGTCATCGGCAAAAATCTGATCCAACGCGGTAATGTCGCCGACTGCGGAAATATTGACCCAACGCCGGATATTCGTAGGGTATTGGTTTTTTCCTGATCGGTTATTACCCATCAACCGGCGTTGCACGTAATTCATCCCCAAAGGACTGCCAATAGTTAGAAACATATCGATTTTACCTGGTAAACGTTCGAGATGAGACAACTCCCATAACGTATCATATGCAATCACGGAACCCAGGCTATGCCCAATCAACAGCACTTTAGCATTATTCGTTAACAAGGGACGCAACGCCTGTTTCACTAATTCCCGTACTTCGCACGCGATATTATTGCCGTTCTCAAAATAGCGCGTCGTTTCTTGTGCCGTCAAGCGCAGATCATTCGGGGTGAAGTAAAGCAAAAACGGCAAATAATCAACGATCGTATAAAGTAAGCGCATCAATTTGCGATGCCACGCATTGGCCTCGTAAATATCCTGTGCGGTAGGACCATGCTGATTGATCAACGCGTCAATCCAGGCAAGTTCACTGCTAATATTCTTATTTTGTCGATAATAAAGATGATTCCATGCAATCAATCTAAAGTTCTGAGCATGCTGACGCAGATCAATAAAAATTTCAGGCTCTGCGCGCCGCACACCTTCCAATAACGTACGCCACAATACTTTGCAATGTTGATCTGCTGGAGGTTTTGGATTTTTTCCTGGAATAAAAATAATGTGACGCTGGTCCATTCTGATAATTATCGCGTGTCGATTCACTACAATAGTGTAGCGCTATGAGGCAATTTTAAAAAACTCAATTATCCTCAATACCTCTCTTCGTTCAGCAACCATTCAGCTTGTTCCAACTAGATTCCGGTCTGATAGTCAGTTGTGACAGGATGAATTTTATTGGTATAAACGAAAATAAAAACCTGATTATCCACGTTATTCTTGTTGCCGAATCTCTAAATTCGTATATGATGGCAGGCAATTTTTGTAAAAAATATGAGAAGAACTTTGCTTCTTTGTAAAAGAAAAACTCTATGCAAATACTACCATTTCGATATTTATTATTATCCAGCATACTCTCTTTATTATCATCAAACTCAGCAGCACAACCATCTGTGCCGCTTCCAATCGGAGCTGATGGATTACAACCGCCAACACTTTCTTCGCCACCGGCACGCGAACTGACCCCATCCGCAACACCGTTTAGGAATGAACTGCCAAGACTGCAGACACCGCTTCCATCAACGGGACTTCAAGGGCCCGCAGTACCGTATACAATCGAAGAATTGCAGCGATTAGGCTTGCAAGCCAATGGTCTGGTGCTCGCAGCACGCTCGCAAGTCGGTATGGCTAAGGGAGGCGTTGTTGCCGCCTCGGCATATCTCAATCCAGAAGTGATGTTTATGGCTGGTCCAATGGACAGGCGGCTTCCTATAGAAGACACTGGGCCAGCAAACAGCCAGCGTTCGATTACCGTTATGCAACCTATCGAGAATCCTTTTATGCGTAGCGCACGTATTGCCGCATCGGAAGCCACTGTCGATGCCAGCCGGGCGAGTTTGGATCAAGTCAGTGCCGATTTGGCCGCACAATTGCGGGTTCGCGCTTATGAGTTATTGTTGCGCCAAGACCAAGCCGATTTGGAGCAAAGCATTTACGATCTACTGGAAACAGTGCGTAAGCGTATTGCAGCGAATGTCGAACGCGGCGAATTGGCTCGTTTCGAACTTATTCGTGCCGATACGGAATTGCAAAGCGCAGCCAATCGTAAAGAAGCTGCGCGATTGAACGCTGAGCGCGCCAAAGTTTTTTTGATGCAACTGACAGCCGGTGCCTTACCCGCCAATTTTCAGATCAAAGGGTCGTTAAAAGATCCGGTTGATATGCCGCCATTGGATGAATTGCGCCAGCAAGTGCCTACTGTCAATCCGGATGTAGTCCGCCTGGAAGCCGAGCAGGAGCGCGCCAATAAGCGCATCAGCCAAGAACGGGCCTCGATCCTGCCATCCATCAATGTTTTATACACCAATTACCAAGATCAGCAATTTCAATCCAATACTGCTGGCATGAGTGTCAGAATCCCAATTTGGTATCGCCGCCGCGGTGAAATCGATACCGCTATTTTTGATTCCGCACGGATAAAAGAATCGCTTGAATACCGGCGCTATGAGATTGGTCAATTATTTGAAGCCGCATGGCAGGCTTATCAGATCGCTGTACAGCGTGTAGCCATGTTCGAAGGTGGATTAATCAAGGAAGCGGAAAATGCAGTAAAAGTTGCAGAAGCGGCTTACAAGTTTGGCGAACGCGGCTTGATCGAGTTTTTGGATTCACAACGCATTTTACGTGGAATCTTGGGTGACGCCCTGTTAGCCCGATTTGATTTGCATTCCGCCGCTGCTGAAATTGATCGGCTACGCGCACATTATCCCAAGGAGCTTATTCCCGAATGAAATTCAAACTTTTTTTTATCAACTGCATAATTTTATTCATTTTTTTACTGACAGGATGCGATAAAAACGAATCCAGCAAAGATTCCGGAAAAGAGACAGCGCAATATGATCCGGAAGAAGACCGGGATATCAATAGCATAATCGTGCGGCCAGAACTGGCCGACCGTCTAAAAATCGGCAATCCATCGTTAATTGATCTTGCCGACAAAATACTGGTCCCCAGCCGGGTACAGGTAGATGAAGAAAGAACCGCGCAAATTGGTTCTTACGTAACAGGACGTATCGTCGATATGTTTGTCATTCTGGGTGATTACGTTAAACCCGGCCAACCCCTTGCACGTATTACCAGCCCCGATTTAACAAATTCCCAATTGGCTTATTTACGTGCTGTCTCACGCGTCGTGGTAACCCAGAAAGCCGCTGACCGTGCACGGCATTTGCTGGCCGCCGACGCGATACCGGTCGCTGAAGTGGAGCGCCGGCAATCGGAATTGGAAATCGCAAAAGCTGAACGAGGCGCAGCATTGGATCAACTAAAATTATTTGGCATGGGGGATGAAGAAATTAAGGTGCTTAACAAAAAGGGAACAATTTTACCCTGGCTTGATATCAAGGCCACTCGTGAAGGTTATGTGATTGCGCGAAATATTATCGTGGGCCAGGTCGTTCAACCTTCCGATCCGCTCTTTCAGGTCGCTGATTTATCTTACGTCTGGGTAGTTGGCGATGTCCCAGAACAAATTGCACGCGATGTCCGGCTGGGACAGCATGTAGAAATCAATGTGCCGGCAATCGGTGGTACCGATTTTGATGGTGTGATCATTTTTGTGTCGGATACCGTTAATCGATTGACTCGAACTGTAATGACCCGCGTTCTGGTGGAAAACTCCGAGCGCAAGCTGAAACCGGACATGTTGGCCAATATGCACATTACCGATACACAGCAAAAAATCCTGGTAGTTCCAGAAGCGGCTGTGGTACGTGAATTAAATCAGGATTATGTGTTTGTCCAAGTGAGCGATAACCACTTTCAACGCGTACTGGTTGAACTGGGTCCAGAAGTTGCCAATTTCCGGCCTGTGTTGAATGGACTGACGATTGACCAGAAAATTGTACTGGAAGGAGCCTTTCATTTGGATAGCGAGCGCAAGCTGGCTGAATTGGAGTAATCCATCATGGCCGCAATTGTACGCGCGATGTTAAACCAGCGTCTGTTGGTATTGGTAATCGGGTTGATGTTGTGCATAGCCGGTGGTTTCGCTGCCAAGAACCTATCTGTCGACGCATTTCCGGATGTTACCAATATTCAGGTTCAAGTGGCCACGGTAGCGATCGGCCGCAGTCCGGAAGAAATGGAGCGGCTGGTTACGGTACCGGTAGAAATCGCCATGACCGGCGAGCCTGGCTTGGTTGAAATGCGTTCCTTGAACAAAAGCGGACTATCGCTGATAACGCTAGTTTTCACCGATCAAACCGATGTGTTTTTTGCGCGCCAGTTGGTCATGGAACGGATTATCGACGTAACCCCTCGCCTGATACCGGGCATTACACCGGTACTTGGACCGGTTTCAACCGGTTTGGGTGAAGTGTACCAATACACTATCGAACACCCGGATGATGGCAAACGCCCTTTGACCGTCGAAGAGCTGACCGAACGGCGCACCATTCAAGACTGGGTCGTGCGTCCGCTGTTACGTTCGATCCGTGGTGTTGCGGAAATTAACTCAATCGGCGGACATGTCAAGGAATATCAAGTTTACGCTGATCCCAATAAGCTGCGCCATTATGACCTGACCCTGACCGATGTGGATCGGGCATTGGCCAATAACAATTCCAATGCAAGCGGTAATATTTTGGCATTGCATTATGAGCAGTACTTGATCCGTGGCGTAGGATTAATCGCCACACTGGATGACATTCGCAATATTGTGTTGAGGGAGATGAATGGCGTTCCGGTTTATGTACGGGATGTGGCCGACGTAAAATTTGGCGGAGAAGTACGCCAAGGTGCCAGCATAAAGAATGGCTACACCGAATCTGTAACTGGCATCGTCATGATGCTACGCGGCGGTAATGCCAAAGAAATCGTCACGCGGATCAAAGAGAAAGTAGCCGAAATCAATGAACGAGGCATGCTCCCCAACGGTCTGCAAATCGTGCCTTTCTATGATCGAACCGATCTCGTGGATGGTGCATTATCTACGGTACAAAGCACGCTGATGGAATCCCTAATTTTAGTCATCATTGTGTTATCGATTTTTCTCGGGACCGTCCGCACCAGCATTGTCGTTTGCTTTACTCTCATTATTACGCCGCTGGTAACTTTCATGGTGATGAATTACTACGGCATGCCTGCCAACCTGATGTCTTTAGGCGGATTGACTATTGCATTGGGCATGATGGTTGATCCAACCGTAGTGGTGGTTGAAAACATTTACCAGCGCTTGGGCCAGGCAAAAGATACAGGACAATCCAAGTTCAATATTATTGTCAATGCCGTCGCTGAAGTGGGTACACCGGTTATTTTTGGCGTATTTGTTACTATCCTGGTATTCCTGCCGCTGATGACGCTCGAGGGCATGGAAGGCAAAACTTTCAGCCCGTTAGCCGTGACAATCGCTATTGCATTACTGGTTGCACTTTTTGTATCCATATTATTGTCACCAGTATTGAGCGATTATCTGCTTCAAGGTGGCAGTGAGCAGGATACAAAAATCGTGGCAGTGCTTAAAGGCGGTTACTTGCGCCTTTTTAACCTGGCCATGCGCAATCAGAAAAAAACCATGATCGTTGCGATAAGCTTGCTGATGTTTGCATTTGCATTATTCCCTTTCCTGGGCAAATCGTTCATCCCCATCATGAAGGAAGGTGCGGTGACACCAGTCATTATTCGCGCTCCATCTATTTCTCTGGATGAAGCGATTAAACTGGAAACCGAGGCGATGAAATTGATCGCTGCCATTCCTGGCGTTAGGAATGTTGTATCCAAGTTAGGTCGTGGGGACACACCGGCTGATCCGGCATCGCAGAATGAATCCGATCCGATTGCCGATCTGGATTTGGAAGGATCGGGCCGTACACAAGCTGAAATTGAAGAAGATATCCGGAAGGCATTAGCTGTGTTGCCCGGCGTCAATATTGTCCTGTCACAACCCATTGCGCAGCGCGTAGATGAAATGGTTACCGGGGTGCGTTCACAAGTAGCAATCAAAATTTTCGGGGACGATCTGGAGCAACTGCGCATACTATCCGAACAAGTGGCACGCATTGTCAAATCAACGCCTGGCGCCCGAGATATTCGCATTGAACGCCTGTCGGGCCAACAAGAATTGACTATTAATATTGATCGCAGAGCTATAGCCCGGCATGGTATCAATGTCTCCGATGTTAACGAATTGATAGCCACGGCAATTGGCGGCAAGGCCGTTACCCAAGTCTTTGAAGGTGAAAGGCGTTTTACATTATTACTAAGATTCCCCGAAGAATTTCGCCATGATGTGGAAGCAATCAAAGATCTATTGTTAAGACCGGTCAACACAGCGACCATGCAAAATGGCGGAACCCAGGGTGGCATGCTGGTACCGCTGAGCGCTGTAGCCGATATACAGGTTGTTGATGGTCCCGCAATTATTTCACGCGAATTTGCCAGACGCCGGGTGGTTGTCGGAGCCAACGTACATGGGCGCGACATGGGAGGATTTGTTGAAGAACTCCAGCAGCGTACAGCAAATGAAATCAAATTGCCCACTGGTTATTATTTCGTGTGGGGGGGGCAATTTGAAAATATGCAACGTGCGATGGCAACTCTTTCGGTTATTGTTCCCATTACACTGGCGGCCATTTTCTTCCTATTATTCATGTTGTTCAATTCGATCAAGTTGGCTGGGCTTATTTATCTGGTATTGCCCTTTGCCTCGGTAGGTGGAGTTGTCGGGCTTTTTGTTTCCGGTCAGTATCTATCCGTACCCGCATCGGTAGGCTTTATTGCCGTTTGGGGCACTTCCATCCTTAATGGTGTAGTACTGATCTCTTTTGTGCGTGAATTGCGTGAGCAAGGTTTTAGTGTTGAAGATTCTGTCAGAAAAGCATGCGAGCAACGTTTCCGTCCGGTTATGATGACTGCTGCCACCACCGTACTTGGATTGGCGCCTTTCCTGGCTGCATCGGGATTGGGCTCGGAAGTTCAAAAACCTCTCGCGATTGTAGTAATCTGCGGTTTGACGACTGCAACCATGATGACGATGGTTGTCATGCCGATGCTCTATCGTTGGTTTGACGATCCACCGGTAAAAAACATATCGAATGAGCCTGAATCAGCAGCAACGGCAATCGCACAGATCCCAGTTGATAAAAGTTGACATTTTATTCGACAGAACTGGCTAACCTATCCAGTTCTGTCGCAATCGTCAAAATTAAACCGCTTCAAGATTTAGAAAAATTCTTCTGAAACACATTACAACAAAACGATCATTCCAACCTATCAACGTTTTCCTTACTAGTTAAGTAACCATTAACAATTCTTATTTTAAGTTTTTAAATGCTGAACTGTTTTTTATTTCCGCAACTACAAATCACGGCTTAATTTGCGTTAAAATTGCAATTTGATAAGCAGCATTTATTTTGCAATTGCGTGAGAATCCAACTTGACTTCATTCAGTACTAATTATCCTAACGAAACTCAACTGTCTTATCGTGATGCCGGCGTAGACATCGATGCGGGCGATCGTTTAGTCGAAAATATCAAACCGTTCGCCAAACGCACCTTACGTCCTGAGGTTTTAAATGGCATAGGCGGTTTTGGCGCACTATTTGAAATTTCCAGGCACTATCAGAACCCTGTTTTGGTTTCTGGGACAGACGGTGTCGGTACTAAGCTTAAATTGGCTTTCCAGCTTGACCGGCATGACAGCATTGGCATTGATTTGGTCGCCATGAGTGTAAACGATATTCTGGTGCAAGGCGCAGAACCCTTATTTTTTCTCGATTACTTTGCTTGTGGCAAGCTAAATGTCGAAACTGCAACCGCAGTGATTAGCGGCATTGCTAAAGGTTGTGAGCTGGCGGGTTGTGCATTGATCGGCGGTGAAACGGCTGAAATGCCAGGTATGTACTCACCTGAAGAATATGATCTTGCCGGGTTTGCGGTAGGCATTGTTGAGAAAGAACGCATTGTCACTGGCTCCAATATCCAAGAAGGCGATATCGTGTTAGGTCTTGCATCCAGTGGCGCGCATTCCAATGGCTATTCGTTAATACGTAAAGTTATTGAAAATAATCGCATTTCTCTATCAATGGATTTCCAGGGAGAAAAGCTGGCTGATAGCATCATGAGGCCAACGCGCATTTATGTGAAGGCGATACTTGAATTAATCAAGCAATTGCCGGTAAAAGGTCTTGCACATATTACAGGGGGCGGGTTGGTTGAGAATATACCGCGTGTATTGCCCAATCATGTAATGGCCATTCTGCACAAAGATTCCTGGCAGATGCCGCCATTATTTCCCTGGCTGCAACAGCAAGGTAATGTTGCCGATCACGAAATGGCACGCGTCTTTAATTGCGGTATCGGTATGGTAGTCATAATCGCTCCGGGTGATGTTGATGTTGCACTGCAAAGCTTGCGCGCTTCAGGAGAAACTGTGTGGCAAATTGGCGAAATTAAGCTTCGCAAAGCCAACCAAGCCGCCACAATCATCGTGTAAATATTTTTTGCATAGCAGCTTCATGAAATCATTGGTTATTCTTATTTCCGGTCGTGGTAGCAATATGCAGGCATTGTTAGAAGCAGACTTTCAAACCGATCGCATCACGGTTATCAGTAATAATCCACATGCTGAAGGCTTAACGCTCGCCAAAAAATATGGAATTCCAACCATCGTGGTCGATCATCGTGATTTTCCGGATCGCGAAACATTTGATATTGCGCTAGCAGAGCAAATTGACGCGTGCCAACCCAAGCTTATTGCGCTGGCGGGTTTCATGCGTATATTAAGTGAATGCTTTGTACAACGCTATCTAGGCCGGTTGATGAATATTCATCCTGCTTTACTCCCAGCGTTTCCCGGTTTAAAAACACATGCACGGGCATTACAGGAGGGTGTCAAAATTCACGGCTGCACCGTGCATTTTGTCACCCTACAACTCGATCATGGTCCCATTGTGATTCAAGCTGCAATTCCGGTATTGTCCAATGATACTGAGGTATCACTCGCAACACGTGTTTTACAACAGGAACATCGTATCTACCCCCAGGCCGTGCGATGGTTCATGGAAGACCGGGTTATCCTTCGTGGAAATCATGTTGAAATCATAAATCCTAGTAATAGTGGAACGGTACTTTATTCACCCGGATTGCCCTAATGAAATTACTATCAACGATTTTTCTGTTAGCGATAGCCAGCTTCCCGTTATCTGCAACTGACATACCGTCTCGCATTGAGATCAGTTATGCCGTAAGCACGGATATCGGTCAAGGTGAAATCAATGAAGTTATGGAAATTAAACACACGCATAGCGGCTATACCTATATTATTAATAGTGAAGCACAGGCTACCGGCGTTTTTAAAATCATTGAGCCTAATACTATCATTCGTCATAGTGAAGGAATCATCTCTAAGCACGGACTACGGCCTGCCCGTGCCTATGAAAAACGTGGCAAGAAAGAGCCCAGTGAAGCTATTTTTGATTGGAATAAGCACATCATTACATTGCGGCATAATGGTCACCAAACACAAAAGAAACTACCGGAAGGAACGCTGGATCGCTTAAGCTTATCGTACAACTTCATGTTCACTTCCCTGCCGAAGCATCATGTGGAACGATACGTCACAAATGGGGACAGTCTTCGGTTATCACATTACAAAGTAACGCAAGAAACACTCAATACCCCCCTTGGGGAAATGGAAACAATCGTATTGACCAGGCAAGAAGAGCAGCATTCCAAATTAAGAAGAAAATTATGGCTTGCGCCTAATAATCACATGCTACCTGTGCGCATCGTTTCTATTGAAGATAATGGCCGGGAAATCGACAAAATAGTGACCGGTATTAATATTAGTTATAAACCCAATCACTAGATCATACAAACTTGCTCTATCAGTTCTAAGGAATCCATGCACCCTACACCCGCTCAACTTGATGCCGCAGTCATCGCCACACGTACCGTCTTGCCTTTGGCATATCCCGCTGACACGATTCTACGTCGTTTTTTCCAGGACAATCCCAAGTATGGCGCTCAAGATCGGGCCTTCGTAGCAGAAACAATCTTCGGTATATTGCGCCATCGTTTTCTACTTGAAAATCTGATTGAGCGCATAACGCCGCGAGCTTTAGTTTTAGTCTATTTAGTTAAATTTTATGGCATGAATTTACGTGAATTGGCCTCGCTGGTCAGTGAAACGGAAGCCAAATGGTTATCAAGAATCAAAGCAATTAAAACAGACTCACTACCATTATTTATTCAAGCAGAATTTCCCATATGGTTAGTAGAAAAATTACAAACATTCATGTCGGACAATGACATACTCGAATTAGGGCTCTCGTTACAAAAACCCGCCCCTCTCGATCTCCGTGTCAACACATTACTCTGCAAACGTTCTGAAGCACTTGAGATACTCCAACACGATGGAATTAAAGCGCAAGAAACACCTTATTCACCATGCGGTATCCGTCTTACCGGTAAGCCTGCGATTAACCGCCACGAACTTTTTCTCGCTGGAAAAGTAGAAGTTCAAGATGAAGGCAGTCAATTACTTGGTTATTTGCTAGCGCCCAAACGCGGCGAGATGGTGGTTGATTTTTGTGCGGGAGCAGGCGGAAAAACCCTGCATTTGGGAGCATTAATGCATTCTAAGGGGCGCCTGTATGCATTTGATACTTCTGAGAAACGCCTAAACAATCTTAAACCTCGTTTCAAACGCTCGGGATTATCCAATTTGCACATACAGCGCATAGCACATGAAAATGATAGCAAGATCAGAAAGTTATATGGAAAAATAGACCGGGTTTTGGTCGATGCCCCTTGTAGCGGATTCGGCACGCTACGACGCAACCCCGATTTAAAATGGCGCCAATCCCCGCAGAGCATAGAAGAACTACAAATCAAACAAAGCGCCATCCTTGCCGCAGCGGCTAATTTACTTAAACCAGGTGGTCTGCTGGTATATGCAACATGCAGCTTCTTACCGGAAGAAAATCAAGCTGTCATTGATAATTTCTTGACTACGCACCCGCAGTATGCCTCGGTAAGCTGCGCAGAGTTGCTATCACTACAAAGAATACCACTGGATACAGGAGAATTTATGCAATTATCACCACAGCGCCATCAAACGGATGGTTTTTTTGCTGCCGCTTTAACACTCACAAAAGAAGCAAAAGCAGATTAATAACACCACAGGCATTAATTTTGTTTAGCTTGAACTATCTTTTCCTTCAATAATTCAATCAATGCTTGAAAACCTTCCCGCTGCATAATCGCACGGTATTCCCCACGTATGACTGCAAGTTCGCTTACACCGTCAAATAAAATATTGACAATCCGCCAATGCCCTTCGTTTTGTTGCAAAACATAATCAAAGTTGACGATACCGCCATCTGATTTGGTTAATTGACTGCGCACCAGCATCTGTTCATGCGGCAAATCACGTTGTTCAATAACCTCGAATTGTTCTCCATCATGATGAGTAAATCTTCCCGCATAGGTAGCGATACTTAATTGACGAAAGGTATCGACTACTAGTTTCTTTTGTTCGCTATCCAATTGGGACCAATACGTTGCCCCTAGTATCGTTTTGATAATCGTCTCAGTGTCATGAGATTGGTCAATGACAGGTTCCAAGAATTTGAACCGTCCTTCATAACCCAATTTTTCACCTTCACGCATCACTTGGAGCAAAGAAGATTGCAACTTCTGTATTACTTGTTCAGGATTCTCAGTCACTGCATTGGCTGCGATTACGGCGAAATTCACAAATAACAGCGCTGATCCTATCAAGTACCACGCCATTAATCTAATTGTTAGTCTTACTTTCATAGCGGCGATCTTTCCAGCAAGCACGTTCACCTCCCCAATACCGCATTGCTGATGTCCAGGTCATTGCCAGATACAATGTGCCAATTATTGGCAATGCAAATACCCAAAGCGGTGAACGTTTATAATAAATTAAAGTTGGCATATAAGAAATAAACATTGCTGTCCATGCCAATAAGCTTATCCAAAAAATTTCTGAATTTGATTGCATAAAGAATACTAGCGGCGCCACCCAGAACATTGATACCATGATCAATGTGCAAGCGGCAAGCAAAACAGCTGAGTATCTTAATTGCGTGTATGCGGTACGAGCAACCATCTCCCAAATTTGCTTGAGATCATGGTAACCGCGATGGCTTCGTGCCGACCGGCTCAAACCGATCCAAGTTCGTAAACCAGCCTGCTTAATGTGTGTTGCCAAAGTGCAATCATCAATTAACGCATCATGCAAGCAATTAAAAGCGCCGATTCTCCGCAATACTTGCGTTTCCACTAAAATAAACCCTCCCGCAGCAGCTGCAACACGCGAAGCTGGTTTATTCGCTAACGCAAAAGGATACAGCAGTTTAAAGAAAAAA
>SSFV01000036.1 GCA_008015565.1 Nitrosomonas sp.
CCAATGGCTGCGCGATAACGTTGCGATAAGCGGTGCAACCGGAGAAACTTACGTTGTAAGCGCAACCGACATTGGTGCGCAAATCAGCGTTTCGGTGAGTTACACCGACGGTCAGGGTACACCTGAGAGCCTGACCAGCGATCCGACGGCTGCTGTCACCAATGTCAACGACCCGCCCACAGGCGCGGTAACGATAGACGGGCAAGCGCAAGAAAACGCCACACTCACCGCCAACACCGGCACCATTGCGGATAACGACGGATTGGGAGCATTCAGCTACCAATGGCTGCGCGATAGCGTTGCGATAAGCGGTGCAACCGGAGAAACTTACGTTGTAAGCGCAACCGACATTGGTGCGCAAATCAGCGTTTCGGTGAGTTACACCGACGGTCAGGGCACACCTGAGAGCTTGACCAGCGATCCGACGGCTGCTGTCACCAATGTCAACGACCCGCCCACAGGCGCGGTAACGATAGACGGGCAAGCCCAAGAAAACGCCACACTCACCGCCAACACCGGCACCATTGCGGATAACGACGGATTGGGGGCATTCAGCTACCAATGGCTGCGCGATAGCGTTGCGATAAGCGGTGCAACCGGAGAAACTTACGTTGTAAGCGCAGCCGACATTGATGCGCAAATCAGTGTTACGGTGAGTTACACCGACGGTCAAGGCACAATTGAGAGCTTGACCAGCGATGCGACGGCTGCTGTCACCAATGTCAACGACCCGCCCACAGGCGCGGTAACGATAGACGGGCAAGCCCAAGAAAACGCCACACTCACCGCCGTTACCGGCACTATCGGGGATAACGACGGATTGGGGGCATTCAGCTACCAATGGCTGCGCGATAACGTTGCGATAAGCGGTGCAACCGGAGAAACTTACGTTGTAAGCGCAGCCGACATTGATGCGCAAATCAGTGTTACGGTGAGTTACACCGACGGTCAAGGCACAATTGAGAGCTTGACCAGCGATCCGACCGCGGTTGTGACGAGCGAGAATCAAGCTCCAGAAATTGTAGTGCCGTTGGTCGATCAAGCGGTTAAGTTTGATTCGGCTAACTGGAGTTACGATGCCGGTGCATCTTTTAGCGATGAAGATTCTTTAATTTTTAGCGCTACGCTCGCGGGTGGCGGAGCTTTACCTGCCTGGATTCAAATTAATGCAACGACTGGCACCCTATCGGGTGTGCCGGGTTTTAGCGATTATGGAACCTATGCACTGAAAATAACTGCAACCGATAGTTACGGACTTTCCGCCGACGATACCATGACGCTTGCAGTTACTGCGTTTGATGCAGGCCAGTTGCTAGTCAATACCAGTACAAATGATGTTTTTACCGGCACCGCGGCGAACGAAACCGTAACCTATGCTTATGCAACTGCTCCAGTGACAGTCTCCTTGGTACTGACAAGTTCACAAAATACGGGTGGAGCAGGGCTGGATACTTTGACCAACATCGAAAACCTGATTGGTGGTAATTTCAACGATAATTTGACAGGCAATTCACTCGATAACGTGCTTGATGGCGGTATTGGTGCGGACACCATGACGGGTGGATTGGGGGATGATAGTTACGTTGTTAATATTTCGGGCGATATCGTTACAGAAAAATTCAACGCGGGTAACGATACTGTTCATAGCAGTGTGACGTATACCTTGACAAGCCAAGTCGAGAATCTCAATTTGATCGGTGTAGGAAACATCAATGGCACGGGCAACGGTCTCGCAAATGTGATCATCGGGAATATAGCAAATAACACTTTGAATGGCAGTGGCGGCGCAGATAGCTTAGCCGGTGGATTCGGTAATGACACTTATATAGTCGATCACGTGAACGATAGCGTTATCGAGGGGTTGAATGAAGGTGTTGATTTAATTAGCAGTAAAATCACTTATTTGCTGGCTGATAACGTTGAAAACCTTACATTAACAGGAACGGCTGCTATTAACGGTACCGGTAATGATCTGGTAAATATTTTGACGGGCAACTCAGCGGCCAATGTGCTGGATGGCGGTATTGGAGCAGATACCCTGAAAGGCGGGGCAGGCAATGACACTTATATTGTTGATAATGCAGGTGATATCGTTACCGAGAATGCTAATGCCGGGATTGATACGGTTAATAGTCATATCACTTATACACTCAAAAGCAATATTGAGCATTTGGTGCTATCGGGTACAGCAGCTATTAACGGAACCGGTAATGTTTTGGCTAATACGATCACCGGCAATGCAGCAGCCAATCTGCTCAATGGAGCAACGGGCGCTGACACGCTTATTGGCGGACTGGGCGCTGATATTTACACGATCGACAATGCGGGTGACGCGATTGTTGAAAATTTCAATGAAGGCATCGATAGAGTCAATAGCAGCGCAAGTTATGTGCTGCCGGATAACGTGGAAAACATTACTTTGATAGGAAGTTCTGCCATTAATGCCACTGGTAATGGAATCGCAAATAATATTGTTGGAAATTCTGCAGCCAATCAATTGATAGGCGGTGGAGGGGACGATAAGCTTAATGGTTTAGGTGGGAATAACATTTTAACGGGCGGCGCTGGAAAAGATTATTTTCAATTCACTACGGCAGACCATCTGACTGGCCGGATTGATACGATTACCGATTATAACGTAATAGATGATACCCTTAAGATTGAGAATAGCGTATTCACTGCATTTTCTACGATGGTTACGCCCGATAAAATACCTGCCGATCAGTTTGTAACCGGCACCCAAGCATTGGATGGGAATGATTTCATTATTTACAATAACGTAACCGGGGCATTGTTGTATGATGCGGATGGTAACGGTGCTGGCGCTGCAGTGCAGTTTGCTACGCTCAGCAGCGGGTTGGCGCTGACCAATTGGGAGATTCACGCGATTTAGCCGGAGGGAGGATGCACCTGGGGATTGCTTGATTTGCAATTCTCAGGTGCTTTTAAGCCGTATTCAATGCCTAATTGTTGATATGTCTGGGGCGCTGCATTCCATGCGTCTCGTGCTTCATTTTTTCGTTGAATTAATCAACGTTTCCTTAAGTGATTTCTGTGCTTTTCAAGTGATGTCTGTAGCGATGCCGATACGATACAAATTAAACGGAAAAGCACAACGGCTGCTCGACAATGAGGTTTTGGATCCTTTTTTACTTTTGCTGTAGCACACATAGTTTCCTGATGTTCTGTTCATCAACAAAACTACTCGTCAAATCGCCTCTACCAAAACGCTACTCCATCATCGCTGATATTTCCAGTAATCCCGGCGGATGTGCTATAACCATTCCTGCCGGTCAAAGTCGTCACGTTGAATGCTGATGCAGCCATGATCAATCGACTTATAGAATTTTGTCAAGAACATGCTTGAAAGAAATCGCTACTCTGCTTTTATTGCAGTCCACAAATTGTTATTCAAAAAATGCAACGGCAAGGCAGTGCTATGCAATGAGTGATCCAGTTCATCAATTACACCGACAGATTAAAATATATCTGTGTTTATCCACAGCAACATCAAGTTATTTTAGCAAGGTCAATGCTAAAATCTTAAAAACTGAATACAGGACGAAAAAACAGGATGATAGGAATTTTAGTGCTTACCCATGAAGATCTCGGGGAGCATTTAATCAGTTGTGCGTCACACGTGATTGGATTGAAGCCGCCGCAGCTTGCTTATTTGAGCGTATTGCGTGACGATGACCCCGATGTTGTGCTAGCGAATGCACGTGCAATGATTGCACAATTGGATAGTGGCGATGGGGTGCTGATACTCAGCGATATGCTGGGTGCAACACCGTGTAATGTTGCCAGCCGGCTGGTGCAACCAGCTAAGGTGGCATGCATTGCAGGTGTTAACTTGCCAATGTTGGTGCGGGTATTGACGTATCGTAATGAACCGTTGCAAGTTGTCATCGAAAAAGGGTTAAGTGGCGGCCAAGGTGGTGTGGTACAGATTGATAATTAATGCGGAATGGTCATGCAAACGAGAGAAGTGGAAATTGTCAACAAATTGGGGCTGCACGCGCGCGCGTCAGCGAAACTTACGAAACTAGCCAGCCAGTATAAATGCGAGGTCTGGGCAACGCGTAATAACCGGCGTGTTAATGCAAAAAGTATCATGGGTGTAATGATGCTCGCGGCAAATAAAGGTTCGCGCATACAGATCGAAACAATCGGCGATGACGAAGTAGAAGCGATGGCGGCGTTGGTTGCGCTGGTTGAAGATTATTTTGGTGAAGGTGAATGGGTTTCATCCTGCTTGGTATTGGCGTATCTGAGGGTATTGCGCTTGGGCGTGCCCATCTGGTTGCACCTGCTGCACTGGAGGTCATGCATTATCTCATTCCGAAACAACAAGTTAATAGGGAAATTACCCGGCTCGATCATGCCTTTGCGGCGGTGCGTAAAGAGTTTGAAGCATTGCAGAAATCTGTGAGCGATGGCCATGCCCGTGCTGAGTTTAGCGCATTCCTGGAATTGCACTTGATGATTTTGGATGATCCCACCTTAACCGAAGCAACCCGCAATATGATCGCGCAAACATATTGCAACGCAGAATGGGCGCTGAAGCAACAAATGCATGAATTGCTGCTTCAATTTGAAGAAATTGAGGATGCTTACTTGCGTGAGCGTAAAGCTGATGTCGTGCAAGTGGTCGAACGCGTGCTCAAGGCCATGTTGGGGCATCCCGGTTATTTACCGGTTGCATCCAAACATACCGGCGATAGTATTTTGGTTGCGCATGATTTAAGTCCCGCTGATGTGATGCAATACAAACAGCATCAATTCATTGCTTTCTTGACAGATTTGGGCAGCCAGACTTCACATACCGCCATCATTGCACGCAGTCTCAATATTCCTTCCATTGTGGCATTGCACCATGCGCATCAATTGATTGTGGAAGATGATTGCCTTATTGTCGATGGCAATCAAGGCATTATCATTATCAACCCGGATAAGTATGTACTTGACGAATACCGGTTGCGTCAAGGTCAATTAGAACTTGAGAAAAGAAAATTAAAACGGCTCAAAAGCATCGAAGCGATGACATTGGACGGCACACCGATCGATTTACACGCCAATATCGAGTTGCCGCAAGACATTGAACAAGTTATCGAGAGCGGTGCCACGGGTATCGGCCTGTTTCGCAGCGAATTCTTGTTCTTGAATCGCGATGATTTGCCAGGCGAAGATGAGCAATTTGAGGCTTATCGAACCGTGGCTGTCAAAATGCACAAACAGCCTGTGGTCATTCGCACGTTTGATCTGGGAGCGGATAAAAGTCTTAAAGGCAGCACGCATTTTGCTACGAACCCGGCGCTGGGTTTACGTGCAATCCGTTTCAGCCTGGCCGAACCTAAAATGTTTCACACGCAACTGCGCGCTATTCTGCGGGCGTCAAAACATGGTGATGTGCGTATTTTGATACCGATGCTATCCCATACTGCGGAAATAGACCAGACACTGAACCTTATCGAACACGCCAAGCAAACCCTCCGCGACGATAAGTTGCGTTTTGATGAGCATATCAAAGTGGGTGGCATGATTGAGATACCGGCCGCAGCATTGAGTTTGGATATGATCATGCGAAAACTGGATTTCTTATCCATTGGTACAAATGATTTGATTCAATATACCTTGGCGGTGGACCGTATCGACGACGCGGTTGCTCATCTTTATGATCCATTGCATCCAGCGATCATTTGGCTGGTTTCGCATGTCATACAAACTGCCAATCGTGCCAAAGTACCCGTTTCGGTCTGCGGTGAAATGGCCGGCGATAAACAATTTACTAGGCTCCTGCTGGGATTCGGCTTGCAACAATTTTCAATGTATCCGGCGCAGCTGTTAGCGGTAAAAAACCAGATATTAAAAAGCCATTTGCCGGATATTTTTCCATTGGTACAGAAAATCATTAAAGCGGATCAACCGGAAAAAATGGCCGCTTTGCTAGCGAAATTGAATGACTAGTGCGTGTTCGTTCTTTGACGCTATAATGATCAGGATTCTTAAGAATAATTGTCACTTGTTTTGGAATCTCAGTAAGAAGTAACAGTTATTCAAATCCTTAATAGATTATTCAGTCGTTTCTTTAGATTTTCCTTAAATACATGCAAGATTCGAACTCAGTAGGCGTGGTAACGCCTCAGTATGTGCAGATTGACAAACCATTGCAATTGAAAAGCGGCATTGTGATCGGTACTTATCATTTGGTATATGAAACTTATGGACAACTCAATGCGGCACGTTCCAATGCCGTCTTGATATGCCACGCGTTATCGGGGAATCATCATGTGGCCGGTGTTTACAGCGGCAAAGAGAAGAGTGCCGGCTGGTGGGACAATATGGTAGGGCCGGGAAAACCAATTGATACCAATCGCTTCTTTGTAATCGGTGTCAATAACTTAGGCGGTTGTCATGGCTCAACGGGACCGGCGAGTATAGATACTAGAACTGGCAAACACTACGGCGCAAATTTTCCTGTGGTTACTGTGGAAGACTGGGTGGAAACTCAAGCCCAATTGGCAGAGCATTTGGGTATTGATCAGTTTGCAGCGGTGGTAGGCGGTAGCCTGGGCGGTATGCAAGCATTGCAATGGACGCTGGATTATCCTGAGAAAGTGCGTCATGCGCTGGTGATTGCTGCAGCGGCCAATTTAACGGCACAAAATATCGCATTTAATGATGTGGCTCGACAGGCGATCATGACCGATCAGGATTTTTATGGTGGAAATTATTATGCTTACGATACCTTGCCAAGGCGGGGCTTGCGATTGGCGCGTATGCTGGGGCATATCACCTATCTCTCCGATGATTCGATGGCGGCAAAGTTTGGACGCAGCTTGCGTAAAGGCGAATTGTCATTCGGCTTTGACGTGGAATTTGAAATCGAATCTTATTTGCGCTATCAGGGTGACAAATTTGCCGATTTGTTTGATGCCAACACTTATCTGTTGATGACAAAGGCGCTGGATTATTTCAATCCAGCAGGTCCCTATAATGGAGATTTAAGTGCGGCTTTCCGGGTTGCCAAAGCCAATTTCCTGATCATATCGTTTACGTCGGATTGGCGCTTTTCGCCTGAGCGTTCCCGTGAAATCGTCAAGGCGCTGCTGGATAATAAAATTAACGTTAGTTATGCGGAGATTACCGCCAGTCATGGCCATGATTCTTTTTTAATGGAGAATCTGTATTACCATCAGCTAGTACGGGCCTATATGGATAACATTTCTATTTAATAAGCAACTGGAATTACTGATTAATCATGAATACCCCAACAGTGCCGTCAACTATTGCATTACGTCCCGATTTTGCAGCCATTGCAGAATGGATTAAGCCCGGTGCAAAAATTCTGGATTTAGGTTGCGGTGATGGTTCATTATTGCGTTATTTGCGCGATACCCGCAATGTTTTTGGTTATGGCGTGGAAATCGATGACGATAATTTACTCAGTTGTTTCAGTAATGGTATCAACGTGATTCAGAACGATTTGGAAACGGGGCTATCGAGTTTTGAATCGGATTCGTTTGATTATGTTATTTTGTCCCAAACCCTTCAGGCGATGCGGCATACCGAAGGTATTATCAAGGAAATGCTGCGGGTTGGCAGAGAAGGAATTGTTTCGTTTCCCAATTTTGGCTACTGGAAAAACCGCATGCATGTGATTTCCGGTCATATGCCCGTTTCAGAAACGTTGCCGTACCATTGGTACGATACGCCGAATATTCATCTTTGCACGTTAAGTGATTTTGAAGCATTGTGCCGCCAATGCAATGCGCGCATTCTTGAACGCAGGGTGATGAACGATCATAACCGGCCGGTTAATTTTCTGCCGAATTTGATGGGCATGCTGGCTTTTTATCGGTTTGAACGGCGGGTGTAAGGAAATGAGGCAAAAAAATATTGATCGTAACGCCGTGTGAGCAGCTTAGATTAACAATCGATGGCAGGGCTGTTTGCTTGATGCAGCACTTAAACCGTTAGCCTGCACCATTTGGTATCTTTCAGTTTAGGTCAGTTATACTTCATTTGATATTTTCTGTTAGCAAGTAAAATGGTCAATATATAATTGTTGCGTGCGCAACTCTGAAAATTGCACGTAATATATGAATATCCTTTATTGGAATGATAGGTAATAAAACTTTTATGGACTTTTTTCTAAAAATTCTATCGATATTAGCGGTTGTTATCTTATCCGCATGCTCGATAGCGCCTACGCGGCAAGAGTTGCTTGAACAGAAAATTATCTATAGCCGCAATAGCGATAAAAATTATTTGGAAATTGCCGCTTGTCTCAGAAGTGATGCAGGATTCTATTTACCTAAGGATAATCGCAATACCTGGCGTGATATCAATACCTTTTTTATCTATCACGAATCAGTGGCCGTGCATGGCTACCCGCAGATGCACGACGAAGCTGGAAAGACTTACTATATAACCGAAATTCATGATCCCAAGTATTTTGGGAGCACCAAGCAACCGATGACTCATGGCAATGGAGATTGGATCATGATTATCAGAGATGCGAGCAGCGGAGAACACGCTCAATCCACTATTGAAATCCGCAGCAATAAAAATCTGTTGAGTGATTATCCGCCGGATACTTATACACCGGGTCCGGATGCACCGTTATCACAGCGCTTATACAAGGTTGAAAAAATCGATCAGTGTTTCTGAATCGATAATTCCTGTTTGCTTTTTCAAAAAAATAAACTTAGAATGCCCTCGTTGCTCGTATTGCAAATAATTATCAAGCAACCGCTAAGTAAAGCAGCATCACGATGAGAAACTAGGGTTCCGGTCGAAAGCAAAACGGCGTCAGGTCCAAGAGTTTCCGGTCTCATAATAACGAGACTCCACGGAGGGAAAAAAGCCCGGGAGGTTAAGGTGTAATGTACTCCAGTACATTACAATTCCGGTAAATCCTTTTTGTATGGAGACTTGTTATGTCAGGTTCAACAAAACAAATCGCGCCTTCCCAAGATGTTAATTTAACCGGCGATATGCTCAACCGCAGCATGAGTGTATGGCATAGCTTTACGCTGGGTTTTGCTGTTGTTTCACCGGTTGCCGGACTTTATGCCATCATCGGTGTGCAAACAGTTGTGGCCGGGGGCGGCTGGTTTGCCGCATTGGCGGTTTGCCTGCTTATGCAACTGCTGGTGGCTACGGTTTATGCGGAGCTGTCTTCGCAGTTTCCGATTGCGGGCGGTGCCTATAAATGGGCTCGGCAGCTCGGCGGCGCCATCGCCGGAAACTATGCGGGTGTGATTTATATTTGTTCCACCATTGCCATGGTCACCACCACCGCCTACACCGGCGGTTTTTGGCTGGCAACCTTCTGTGGGGTGTCGGATAATGGCGGTGAAATCATGGTGTTATGGGCCGCTTTATTCCTGCTTCTCTGCACGTTACTCAACCTGGCGCCCGTCAGCATTTTCAATCTGATTATCAAATTGGGGGTCTACGCTGAAGTCGTGGGATCTTTCGGAGTTGCATTGCTATTATTCTTTTTTTTCCGCCAGCATCCGTTCATGGAGTTATTCCAGCATATGGGTACGGGCACAGCACCCAGTGAAATGGCTGCTTTTCTGGCGGCACTGGCCATTTCAGGCTGGGCCTTTATCGGTTTTGATGCCTGTTCAACGACCGCCGAAGAAACCCATCAGCCTAAGCGCATGGTGCCACGGGCAATTTTCATGTCGCTACTGCTCGTCGGCACGGTAGTTTTATTCAACTCGGCGGCATTGATTCTGGCTTTTGAGCATGACACGTTAAGGCATTCCAGTCATACATCCGATCCGGTCACGCCTTTGATCGCCAGTAGTATTGGAGAATGGTTTGAGAAACCCTTTTTAGCAATCGTAATGACCGCTTTTCTGGCCTGCGGTGCATCAATGGTGAAATACACATCCCGTATCGTATATTCGATGGCACGGGAGGGTAATATGCCAGCAATACTGAGCCGGGTGACAGTTAGTAAAACGCCACGAAATGCAGTGCTTTTTACCGTTTTGTTGGCAGGTTGCGGATTGATCTTCGGACTTAATGACGATGCCGTGGCCACCATTATCGCTTTTGGTACCGGCGGTTTATATGCCATGTTTACTTTCACGACCGGATTTGCTTTGTTTGCCCGTCTGACAGGCCGGTGGAATCCTCAACTCGGAGAATTAAAGCTGGGTAAATGGGGATTGATCATCAATATCTTAGCGTTCATGTGGTCATTGTTTGAAGTCATCAATATTGCCTGGCCGCGCCCTTATGCCATCTCGGCTGATGCGCCTTGGTGGCAATTATGGGCAACCCCGCTGGTATTGGGCAGCATTCTAACTATCACAACCTTGTATATTCTTTACAAGAAATGGTTCGGCGGTAAGAAACTTTCATAAAAGGAATTCATTATGAATCAGCAACATTCATTAATCTGGAAACAATCTATCCCGGGAGGATGCCATTGGTCCGGTATTATCCGGCGTGGCACTACACTACGTCTCATTGATGCCGATGGCGGAGCCAATGCCGCTGTACTGCTTTTTAATCAGGAAGAAAAGCTCGAGCGTTACAATATGGCGGATACTTTGAAATCTCAACATACTTTCCGCCTGACCAAAGGACACGCTTGCCATTCGGATATGGGGCGGATTTTCTGTTGCATCACGGCAGATACAGCCGGCTGGAACGATACTGTTTGCGGCTTGAGTGACAGTCACATAATTCAGCAGAAATACGGCACTGCACGCTATCAGGAACATCGTAATCAAATGTTTCGCAGCGGCTTGGATGGCATGTTGATAGAACTGGGCAAGTGGGGATTGGGGATGCGCGATATCGTTTCGAATATCAATTTTTTCAGCAAAGTAACCGCCAATAGCGCTGGAGAATTGGCATTTCATCCTGATCACAGCAAAGCCGGCGATTATATCGACTTGAGTTTCGTGATGGATACGTTGCTGGTACTGTCTGCGGCTCCTCATCCTTTAGATCCGAGGCAGTCTTATCAGCCCGGTGCAGTCACTTTAGAACTGTTCGATACACCCGCTGAAGCCGCTAACGAATGCCTGCATATCGCCGAAAATATTCGCGCACTGCAGAACGCGCAACACTTTTATTGCGAGAGTGAAAAATGAATACCTCTACTCTATTTGTAAGCCAGCTCGATCCCAGCCAAGCGGTAATCGATGAAATTTGCCCAGCCGGAGAACCGTGGGCGCATCTGATCAAACGCGGACAAACCTTCCGTATCGTC
>SSFV01000092.1 GCA_008015565.1 Nitrosomonas sp.
GTGTTGAACATTCCTCGTCCAATTCTCGGATCTAATAGCCCGCTAATCTTTCTAAATAATCGAGTAGTTTCAGACCAGGCAACATCGTTTAAGTCGCCTGTCACAATGATCGGGATTTTTGATTCAGCAACGCTTTTTGCGACGATAATCAATTCAGCATCGCGTTCGGAAGATTTAAGATTTTCGGTTGGGCTGGGAGGTGCCGGGTGCAAAAAGTGTGCACGCACCTTGTGACCGGATGGCATCAATACGAGTGCATGTATGGATGGGCGGTCATCTTCCACTAAGTATTCAATCTCTGTATTCATGAGTGGAAACCTGGAATAGACATGCATTCCATAGAGATTATCCAGCGGACATTTAACAGTGTACGGATAATCATCTTCTAAAACATCCAATTGCGATTGCCACCAAAGGTCTGATTCCAATGTAACAAGAATATCCGGTTTATTTTGACGTACTTGCTCGAGTAATCCCGGAGCGTTTCTGTTCGAGGTCAAAACATTAGCGATAATAATTTTAATTCGCCGCAACGGATCGTTATTCTTTGCGGATTTCACTTCTTTCGGAAACACCCGAATATAAGGAATAATCCACCATGCCTGATACGCCGAACACAATAAACCGGTCAATACCAATAACCAGGCTGAAATCGTTGAAAAATCCAGTAATATAATTTCAGCCCCGACAAGGATGGTTATCACGATAAAAATTTGCAGACGGGGAAAATCAAGCCCCCTGATCCACCAGACTGTGGAACGCTGTATCGGCAATAAAGTGAAAATGAGAAAAATAAGTGTCAATGTAACAAAAACAAGAAACATAGAATCAACCAATTTAAGGTCACCCGAGTACGGGTAAGTATTAACCACTCTTAAGTACAAGTCCACATTGCATAGCTGACAGGCCAGTCAATGTTTCCAGACACTTGTCAATCTTACCAAAACTAATGTTTCAAGGCTTTGTTTGCACCTTCCAGAATACGCATAACAAGATCGGATGTCGAAATACCTGATGTATAACTAAGCTCATGAATCATGGCTGCTGGCAGAGTGCTACACAGTTTATATTTCTCCAAGCGCTCCTGCTCAGATGCGCAGGCAAAAGTATAGATATCGAAGCCATGTTGCTGCATGTATGTCGGTGTAACGGCAGCCGGTGTCTCCGTCATCACGGCATCGACATATTTGCACGCGGCTACTACTGCCGCACGCTCGGCTTGTTTCATAACGGGCAATTTTCCCTTATTTTCCACCACGCGTTCATCGGAAACCACGCACACGGTCAGATGTGTACCCAATGCTTTTGCAGCCCGCAAAAAATTGACATGCCCTTCATGAAACAAATCCGCCACCATGCGCGTATAAATTCGCCGTTGCGCTTGATTATTTGGCCAAAGAGGCAGTTCTCGATTTAAACGCATCATTGCGCGTTCCAGCCACTGGCGACTCCGCAGCATGAGTATATCGTCTGGGTCTTTTAGAATGACTTGGTGAGCATAACACCAAGCCTTTCCCAAATCACCCAATAACCAATGCTGCACCAGACGATGATAAGCATAGCAGCGCACCAGCATCGTAAAGTTCTCCAGATTTAGCGCAGATATCACGGTGTCCCAATTGGGATTCGGTGTGCGCCAATCGCCATAAAATGCCCGCAAAATAATACCGGGCTGTTGGGGGAACCAAACGGCGCCATATTTGGTATCGCGTTGTACCAATTCGAAATTCGGAAACACCGCTACACGTTGATATTCGGCGGAGGAATCCGGCAATGAAAAGCCACCGACTATTTGCTTTCCTTGCGGTTGCAAACCGCATACGTCCAAGGTTATGCCTAATTCCGGATGCACATAATCGCGATAATTGGCATAGTCGATACGCATAGTCTGCTTTGCCCATCCTGCGCTTTCCAGTGCTGTACAACATGACTGCCAAGAATCCATCCATACGGCAATATCCAGGTCTTTATCGAAATCCAGAAGCTTGCAGTCACGAACCAATCCTAATAACGTGCCTGCATAAGGAAATGCTTTAATGCCATTTTTAGCCAGGTACGTGCAAGTCCTCCACAGGAGTTTTTCCGCTTCTCCAGATGCAAATGCATTTTCATGTGCCTGTGTTGACTGATTTTTTTTTCTCTGAGGAGGAATTTTTCCTGCTCGCAGTAACACTATTAAATGTTCCAGAGCGCGTGACAAGTATGTTTGTGCTGTCGCCAAATCTAATAATATAAAATATGCCGTCCCCAAAACATGTGCCCAGTGCGCTTTATGAAACTCGCTTTGCACATGTTCATAGATCCGCTTCGCATAATCCGGAACGGCAGCGGCACGATCGGTACGCATCGCCAAGGAGCACCACAACCTGGCCACATCTTGTGACAACGGATATTGCTCTCTTAGCGGATTCAATATCGTATCGGCAGCGTTATATTTACCCGAAGCCAGTAAACCCTTCGCTTGCACCAGTAATTCATCCAATTTTTCAGTCATCGTTTATCACTCATCATTTCGTTTTGTTTAGAAACATCGATTGCGGTCATACGCACGCACAAACATTGCATTTTAACTGCTATACAATATAATAGGAATAATTCTCATTATTGTTATTTCTAATGAGATGCTGATAACAAATAAATTTTTAGGAGATATTATTATGGCAGTATCGAGAGAACCTCGCCCCAATCTGGGATCAGGAGCATTTAAATTTATTGATGGCTTTGAATTTGGAGGCATTGGATCTGCGGGATTCAATGAAAATGACTTACTGATTATCGGTGATGAGTTAGACAATATTGATCTAATTGGTGGATCCGGCAATGATGAGATTCGGGGTGGCGCAGGTAATGATATTTTAAAGGGTGGCGACGGCAATGGCATATTAAGCGGCGATGACGGCAACGACGACCTGGATGGCCAGGAAGGAACCGAGAAGCTTTTCGGTGGTAATGGTGATGATATTCTGCGCGCAGGCGGTAGTCAGCCTGTTATCATTGAAATTGATGCAAATGGTAACAGAACAAGAAAACAAGGTGATTTTGATAGGCTGTCGGGTGGTGAAGGTAATGATACTTTTGGCTTTTATGGTTTCGGAAGCTTTGAGATCACAGATTTTGCAGTGGGCCAAGATCGCTTATTTTTTGACTCAGAAATTCTTGGCATCACTCAACTTTCTGAATTGACTTCATACATTACCGATTATACTGATAATGGTGACAGCGGTTTTAGCGTCGAGTTCGTGGGTGGTGCGGCAGTTATCGAATTGACAAATGTCAACATTAACTCTATTACCGCAGACATGATCGTTTTTACCTTCTAAGCAAGAAATTATCGAAAAGAAACCTCTTTAACGGTTTTCTGTTTTGAGATGAAAACCGTTTTGCATGCGAAGCATTTTCCAACCAAAAATAAACGGTTGCCGGCTTTATTGAATCCTGCTGCTTCAGGCAGCAGGAATGAATACTCAGTTTTATAATGAAGCAAGGAAAGCAACAAGATCAGCTTTTTCTTGCTCACTTAATCCGATTCCAAAACGGTTGCTGTAAAAATTTACCACAGCCGTCAAGTCTTTTGCGGAACCGTCGTGAAAATAAGGCGGGCGTGATGCAAGAGCGCGCAATACAGGACCTTTAAAGCGGCCAATATCTTTCCATTTTCCTGTGATCATCGCACGCCCCGGGTCTGTCGTCTGGACTGTCTCCCCTGTTGCTTTATTTCGCAAGGTATACAATGGCATGTCAGGTGTGCGGCGTGATGCATCAGAAATACCGATATCGAGGGGCATCGGTATTGAGTGATTACCTGAATTGGGCGTGTTATGACAAGTAGTACAGGAACCGGATAGTGTCTTTACACCTAAATCGTCATTAATGCCTTTTACCCCGCTGATATTAATTAACTTAGTATTAAACAAAACTTCCCCACGTGCTATCGCAGTGCGCGCTTTTCTGCGATTATTGCTTAATCGGCTGGAATTACGGCTCCAAGCATCATAAAGTGACATAACTTTTGGATCAAACGGTGCACGGGTACGGTAGTCTCCGGCAAGGGTATCATTAATACCAAAATAATAGGTTTGTGTGATAAGTCCCTTTGGTCCTCCTTGCGCACCATTGCTTGATAACTTACCGGCATGATTGTCATATACTTGTGCCGTGAATAATCCCATTTCAAATGTAACGATTTCTTCCCGTTCCGCTTGAGTCAAATCAGCTAATGCCTCCGAGTGACCCAAGGTAGCATGATTAGCTTGAGTAGCCAGATCAAATGATACCGGCGAGAAACAAGTAGCCGTTCCATAAATACAATCATTAGAATCTGGATCAAGCGTCGTTTCGCGTCCTTCCCACATCACCGCACTGATAAATTTCAAATTGGTTGTCGGCATGGGGCGGCGGAACAATGACAACTCTGTTGCACTTGCAAAACCATAGGGGTCATCCACTGCATCCAATTCAAACTCCGCATCCGCTGGAATACCGATACCCACGCGAATATTGGCTTTATTCAATAACATGCTATAGGCTTGGCGCCGTTTCTGTAACGTCGATATATCTTCCAGCGGAGAATTGGCACCATCGACCAAACGAAATATGGGATCCAATCCTTTTGTTTTTTCAAAACGATTGCTGACGCCTTTTGGTGTAATCGTCCACCCTTCTGTTGGTACATGGCAAGTCGCACAGGTACGGCCATTGGTTCCAAATTGTTTAAAAAATGCATTGCCAAAATCAATAAACCCCGCTGTACTATAAGTTTTGTCTATACCATACTGATTAATCCCAATGAGACTCAGTGGGCGTTCTGAATTGATTCTTGCAACTTTATTTACATCCATTAAATCATCAGCCGCAGATATATCAGTTACACGACTGGCTAGTAATAGCATCACAATAAACATTTTTAGCAAATTCTTGATAATCATTTTTATCCTCTTTCTATCCGAATAGGGTTATTTTTAATTTCAAGTGCCATTGAAAGTCATTAAAAGCGATCGTAATATCTCAATAACACTTTATATGTTTAGTAATTATATTACGTGTAACTGTTAACGGAATGTGACAAATTGTCGCAGTATGGCCCCACTGGCAAAATAAGTTTTAAATGGAGTTACGAACGAAATTGCCCGCCACGGAGAAAATCTAGGGCGGGCAATAGAGAGGGTTTAATACTTAATAAATACTAATTCAGTTCATTCTCATAGGCTGAAATGACTTCCGTTACGATCGTCCGTGCAGCCAGTGCTTTTGAGGCATTTTCGACTTGTACCGCTTCTTTTAGATTGCGCAATGCATTTTCCAGTTTTACACGTTGCAAGGCGCCTATGCGTAATTCCAAATCAGGTAGGAAAATTGCAGCGTTTAAGGAAGTTCTTTCAGAAGCCAGCAAGGCTTGATTATTATCAACCCCAAAATTTGCTTCAATTTGGCTGATATTTCTGTTCATTTGACCAATAATACCTTTACTGATATCGCTTACGATTTCATTTGCCACCACATTAGCCATATCACCGGTTAATTGTGTTTGGATGCGATTGTGGCCGGCTGGATTGTCCTGCGCGATAAACACATCGATAATGCTATAAAACACCTCACCTTCTACTTGCTTTTCTCTCGCTTCTGCAACATCGGCATTCCTATCGAGTATGATGCCTTCCACTTCTCGCAATACGCCGATCAAGAACGTCCTTACTAATGGATAGAGGATATTTTCACGTGCTAACGCTACATTGAGCCGGTCATTATCAATGTTGGTTTTGGTTAAAGCCTCTTTACCTTGTACAAAAGCTTGAGTGATTTGGTAATCGAGATCCGGGTTTGTGCCGGTTTCCAAGGTTTGCTTATCTTCTGTCAGCACTTTATTGTCTCGGGGTGCTGTCCCGGTAATTGCTAAAAACGCCGAATAAGCTCTGTCCCATTCAAGCGCTAATTGATCCGTTGAAAGCGCATCAAAATTCTCAATCACAAGATTAGTACGATCATAAACAGCCATCGCAAAAACTCGTTGCAGCGATTTATCAATAACTTGAGCGGCCAAAGGTACTTCATCTTGATTTCTGATTGCTTCAATCGCTGCTAAAACATCCTGGTCAATCGATAATCCATAAATTTGATCAACGATCTGCGTTAATTGCTGCAATTCACCATCATAGGCGGCAAGAATCGCATCCGCATCGACTGGATCTTGTCCTCTTAAGTCGCCAATAGTTTGAAAACTGGAGACTGCATTATCAACGAAAGCGGTATCAGTAGTAATTTCATACTGCGCTTGTTTCAATTGGCTTTCATAATTATCTAAAATTGCCACGGCAGCTTCACGTGCCTGTTCAGATTTGGAAACATCGATTTCGCTACTAGCGCTAAGCAGATTCTCAAGTGCACTTTCCAAGTTGGTGCGTTCTCCTGCACCAAGCCTCAATTCCAAATCGGGTAGAAAAATTTGCGCAAAATATTTGGCTCCAGCCGCCTCCGCCATCGCGTGCGCGCGATCGCCTTCCCCAACTGCCGATTCTTGACCGTTCATTTCAGCTTTAACACGTCCAATCAGACCCTTACTTAATTCGCTGACCATTTCGTCAACTTTAATATCCGCTAAATCACCAACCAAACGCGCCTTAATATACAAATTACCTGCTGGGTTATCGCGCGAAATTAACGGCTCGATGATTCGATAAAAAATTTCACCTTCTTTTTGAGCAATGCGTGCTTCTTCAAGATCCGCATTTCTATTATTAATTACGCCAGCCAGTTCCCTTAATACACCGATGTAATAGGCGCGAGCTAACGACATTCTTATTGTATAGCGCTCAACCTGGACAACACTGAAATCTTCAGCGGCGTTATCTTTGTTTAGCGCGGTTCTGACACGTGCGAAAGACTCAGTTACCAAAGTATCCAGTCCCGGATTAGTGCCTGCTTCTAAGCTTTGCTTATCTACACTTAATACCTGATTTTCTCTAGCAACAGTTGCGGAAATTGCTTGAAAAGCCGCTTCAGATTCGTCCAGGATTTGAACTAAAGTGCTTGATGATGCTGTTTCAAATTCATCGCGTATCGCGGAAATCCGATTCCAAATACTCTGATAAAAAACCCTTTGCAAGGTTTTATCGACGACTTGGGCTGCTAATGCTGGCTCATCGTCATTGATAATATCGTTGATGGCTATCTGAACATCGTTATGCAATTCCAGATTATTAGTTTCATCAATTTCCTGCGTTAAGGTCTGCAAAGCACCGGCATAAGCTGCTGCAATCGCTTCTCCATCAATTGGGAACTCTCTGCGTAATGTTCCAATCGTTTGAAAAGCAGAAACGGCTGCCTGAATTGTTTGTACATTCGCTGCGGCAAAAACACTTATGCTGCTTAAGCTCAGCAAGGTAATGACTAAGCTCATGTTTAACAACTTATTCAGTGAAACCATGAGTCTCTTATTTAACAATGACATTCTAAATAACTCCTTTCTTTCATGAATGATTAACAGAATAGTAATTATAGTGATAACTATTATTATTTACAAAAATTATTAAACTTAAATTTCTGTAGAAAAATTAAAACCCAGCGATCAAAGAAGCCCTAACCGCTATCGGTGAACCGGGTGTGATATTAAAATCGTTATGAGCTGCCGCGAAATATTTGGTATCTAATAAATTTTCAATATTTATTTGACCGCGAAAGTGTTTCGTGAATTGCGCGAATAAAGCTGCATCGACGCGCGTGAAGTCAGGCAGACTGACCCGGTTTGTCAGTGAAGCAAACATATTGTCTCGATGAATCACACCAAATGCGGCACCAATGCGTGGCGTAAAATCATACCGGCTCCATATGGAAAAGGTATGCCGCGGCAATTCTGCCACTGTTGCGCCTTTTCTTGCGATACCTAAAATGTCGCTGGTAATTTCTCCATGCTGAAACGCATACCCTCCCATAACGCTCCAATTTGAAGCTAGCTGACCAGTAAGCGTCACTTCGACACCTTCGGTTCTTTGTCCTTTCGTAAGGAAAGTTTGTCCGCCGACAACTGAATTAATAACATTGGTGCGGTCCAATTGATAAACAGCGCCCGTTAATGATAAGTCAGGACGAATATCCCATTTGACACCTGTTTCCATGGTTGTGAATTTCTCGGGTTTTAGCGTTTCTATCGTCACATTTAAGGCTGTTAATTGATCGCCTGCTCTCGGGACAAAAGCCTGACTATAACTAGCATAGAATGAGATTGGCTCAATTGGCTTATAAATCAACCCAAAGCGTGGCGCAATCAAATCATCCTTAGTCTTTAAATGATCTCTTGGACCATTCTTTTGGCGGAAATCCACCTCGAATAAATCGTAGCGAACCCCTACGATAGCTTGTAACTGCGGTATTATTTCAATCTGGTCTTGTATGTAGAGCGATGTCACGTTGACAATGCTACGGTTTAAAGCATCCAAATCCCCGCCTACATCTCGGTTTCTAAACGTTATGGGTATATTGGTTGTCGGATTATTTAAAAAAACGGGGATACTGGTATTTGCCAGATTATTGTTAAACAATCCAGTTTCCCGTCTGTTATGGGTTTCCTGGCGGCCAACTTCTATACCTGCCAGTATTGTATGTGCAATGGGGCCTGTATTGAGTGAATAGAGCAAATTAGTTTGATTAAAAACATTCTCGCGGTCGGTAGTATTATTATATGCACCCAATGTTAATTGACTGGTAGAAAGATTTAGCCCGCTATTGGCGAATACATTCTGGTAAAACTTATCGTACTGGGCATAATTAGTCCGGTTTTGCAACGTAAAACCGGAGTCAAATTTGTGTTCAATCAACGAATTAAATGCGAGCACATCTACATCCGCATGACTTCGCCTCGGATCTCCAAAAAACTGTGAACGACTAACATCAACGGGCCCGGTTACCTGCCCTGAGCGGCCAATCACTGAAGTAATGCCGCGGTCTGCGGTACGGTCATCGTGAAATCGCTCCATGTTTACAACAACTTTGGTGCGATGCGTTGGTTTGATCGTTACGGTTGGAGAAATGCCGAGCCGTTCCATGTTCACACCATCGCGAAAACTGCCCGCGTCTTCATACAAAGCATTTAAGCGAACGGCCGCCACATCGTTGATGACATAACCGACATCCGCTGTCATGCGTTTCTGATTAAAAGATCCGCCCTGGAAAATAAATTCATTCACAGGATTCCAATTCGCTTCTTTTGTTACTCGATTCACTACACCGCCCGAACCGCCGCGACCAAAAATCATTCCATTGGCACCTTTTAGCACTTCGATGCGCTCGATATTGTATAAATCCCGGTAATATTCGACATCATCGCGGATCCCATCAGTGAAAAAATCACCTGTTGAACGGTTACCGCGAAATACTAATGCGTCACGATTACCCTCGCCTTGCGAAACACCGACACCCGGAACGTAACGCACGGCATCGGCAATACTGCGAATGGATTGATCTTTAATCAAATCACTTGTCACAACTGAAATTGCCTGGGGGACATCTCGCAAGAGAGTATTAGTTTTTGTTGCCGTATTGGTACTAACCGCAGCATAACGATTAGTATTAGAGGCAGTGACTTTAATCGAGGGTAACGTTACGATTGATTCAGCCGACGTAGAGGTAGCGAGTGTTGTAATGGCATACCCGTCACCTTTCTTGGCCGCTTGCAAACCAGAATTTTCTAATAATCGATCAAGAGCCTGCTTGACTTCATATTCACCAGTTAACCCAAAACTCATTTTTCCTTGCAACACGGCAGAATCGAAAAATAAGCTAATATTTGATTGCTTGGTAAATTGATTTAAAGCATCTTGCAGAGAGCCTGCAGAAATATTATAGGTTTTTATCGCTGATGAAGTAGTATCGCGAGACTCTGCAGCACCTGGATTGGACCAAACAACAATGATAATAAATAAAATAATCGCTATTATGTAAGAAAGGATACTTCCAAAGAAACTACAAATATTCATAATGGGTTACGGCAATACTATTCATGCAGTTCTAAACCCTTATAAGCAAACATTTACCCATCACAACGCGAAACAATCAACATAATTGAAATCTAATATCTGCCATCAGCAGATTAAGATTAAATTGAATATAAATAAACTAAGTTTATGATATTAAATAAAATATTTTATATTAACAGTAGTTGGTACTTTTCTCGAGTCTAGTGTAAAACACGATTCATTATTGCTTTCTAGGCTATAAAACTTATTTAAATTATTAATTAAAAGCTATTGAATGCATTTTCTCATTTCTTTCACGCTGCAGTTTTACATATACAAACTGGTTTGGGAATAAAATTCTGAACTTGTGATTTTTGCGGCAGCGTTTCATCCAGTATCTGTTTAGCATGGCTCGCACATAAACCACATTGTTCTGTTACGCCGAGGCAGGCTTTGAGATCCCTCATACGATCAGCGCCTTGATGAATTGCCTCACGTAGTTCGCGCTCTGTTACACCCCTGCAGACACATACATACATAATAAATATACCTTTAATTAAATAGTGTTATTAAAAGTTTTAAATTATGAAATAACGATTTGATAATTATTAATAATGAGAATGATTATTAATTATAAATGTTTCAAAAAAAAATGCAAATAAAAAAACTTATCACTAAATCTTTTGTGTTGTATTTATTACATTTAACAGAAAAAGATATTTATTATTCTGTAGGATCTGTAATAAAACCAATTTTAGTTACACCAGATTTGGCAGCTATACTCATAATCTGAGCAACTTGTTCATAACGCGCCAATTTATCCGCACGAATATGTAATTCCGTTTGAGGCGCTTGCGCTATTGTTGAATTAAAACGTAGCGCCAAGCTGTCTAACAATACAGATTCACCATTCCAAAAAAGATCTCCATCCGCACGTATTGCGAGTTCGACATGCTCAGGCTGAGTGATATTAGGGGTACTATCGGCCTTTGGTAAATCGATTTTGACAGAATGTGTCAGCAAGGGTGCAGTAATAATGAAAATTATCAATAACACCAACATTACATCAACCAAAGGCACAACATTGATTTCAGCCATGGGAACTTGACGTCCGCTATCGTGCATACTCCCGAATGCCATTATTGCCCCCTTTCAATTGCTACGCGATTCAATTCATCAACGGCTGGTTGCGATGATCGAACCGCTGAAACTGGAACTTCAGCTTGATTACGGTTATCACCGATAGTAATCAATGTAAACAAATCATGAGCAAAAGCTTCCAGTCGTGCAATCCAAATTCTGTTACGGCGGGCAAAAGCGTTGTAGGCTAATACTGCAGGAATTGCTACTGCCAATCCTAATGCTGTCATAATCAGCGCTTCTCCCACCGGGCCAGCAACTTTATCCAAGGTTCCTTGCCCCGAAAGCCCAATCTGGATTAATGCATGATATATACCCCATACTGTTCCAAATAAGCCAATATATGGTGCTGCAGAACCCACAGATGCAATTAATGTTAGGCCATTCTCAACATGAGCTGTTTCCTGATCAATACCATTCCTTAACGTGCGCGTAACAAACTCACTCATACCCCCCGCCGCAGCTAATTTATTCGTGTTGTAAGTTTTTGCATCAACTGCCGCATCAATGCTCATTTTGGCAAGCTCAGCAAAAGCATTGTCTGGTGCTGTTGATTTAAATTGCGCACTAACAGCAGTCAAGGAATCAACGCTCCAGAAATGCTTGAGAAAAGCCTCAGCGCGGCGTTTAGCAATGAAATTGGCAATACTTTTTGTAATGATTAGATACCAGCTCGCAACTGAAAGGGATATCAGCAACACCAGCACGGTCATGCCAACACCATCAAGCTGAGCGAGAAAATTTGAAAAACCAAGTCCTTGTTCCATTAATTAATTTCCTTGCAATACAAAATTGAAGGGCTGTAATGCAACCGCCCGAACTGGTTGCCCATTCCGCAGCGAAGGATTACATTGCCAATTTTTTACAGCAGTCAATGCTGCTGCATCAAGACGCTCATAGCCACTGCTATTAATAACCTTTGCATCGTCAATATGTCCTTTTTCATCCAATTCCACGCGCAACACCAATTTACCCTCTTCGCCCATGCGCCGGGAAATGGCAGGATAAGCAGGTGCCGTTAGCTTTGGACAAGATACCGATAACTCAGAGGATAACGTTACAGGTTCAGCCGGCATTTGTGCAGGCTGCGCTGCCACCGATTGTGTTGTCTCATTGAACTGCTCGGCACTTGGTTCAGCAAATGGTTCCGGCAATGTTTCAGCTACCTGTTGCTTTGGAATTACTGAGGATTTTGCCGCAAGACGCTCTTCCCGCTTAGGTTGAATCTCAGGCTTTCTCGTGGGCTGAATTTTAACTGGAATAGGATCCGGCACCACTTGGGGAGTGCTATCAGATGCAGGCGATGGTGCAGCAATCAATTCAGCAAACAACGTGACCATCTGCTGAGGTGGTGGTATTAACCGCTGATTCCACAAGAAATAAAATATTGCAATATGCGCGGCAAGAACAATCAAAAGTCCAGGTAATGAAATAAAAGATTGCTGCGTTCCTAGAGAATCAAAATTTTTTCGTGACAATGAATACATTAAACAATAAATTCAATCAGAATCATAAATATCAAGCTGATGTTAACAATGCTTTCTCTTTGAGCACAATCGATATACTATGTTTATTTATTCTATAATAACGTAAACGATAATAATTATCAATAATAACCTTCATAATCTACGCTCATTACGCTCGAAATACCGATAAGGCTTTTTGAGCATTATTACATACTGCTTTATATCCGATTTTATTAATTACTTTTATATTTTACATATGACAACTTCATCACCCGGTTTCTGGAGGCGGATAATCTGTTTAGTGTATGAATTCTTGTTATTGTTGGCTATTTTGTTTGTGGCTAGCTTTATCTTTCATCTTATCTTTCGGGATACCCAGGTTTTCTATTTCAAGCCTTTATACCAATTCTATTTATTGGTCATTATGGGTTATTATTTCACTTGGTTCTGGACACGCGGTGGTCAAACTCTCGCAATGCAAACCTGGAAAATGCGGGTTGTTTCTGTCAAGGGCGAGAAACTGACAAAGAAACAAGCTATCACGCGTTATTTACTTGCAATATTGAGTTTTTCCTTTTTTGGCGTAGGAATTTTTTGGGCATTATTTGACCGCGACCACCAATTTTTGCATGATCGGCTCGCAGGAACGCGTATCATCACAGCAGAAAATTAAATTTTTCGGATACGTATCTGTTGAAAAAGGTAAATTTTAACTTTGCAATTATCTAAAAATATATGATAATCCAAACGATAAGTTTGCGATCGGAAGGATATTCGACGACAAATATATCTGGAAAATGATTGGGTTTTGAATCCAAAAATGAAAGTATGAGTGCCGTATTAAGATATAAGGATTTCCATTCAAAAATGCGTAACCAAATCTCAGCTACTAATATCTTAAAATTATTTTTCAGAGATTATGCTATTCAGACTAATAGCCTGATTATTTTAGCCGCCACACTTTTTATTTTTATAATCGACTTAAATCTGCCATTAGGCGTCGCGGCAGGTACGCCTTACGCATTGGTCGTCTTTGCTAGTCTATGGGTCAGCGGAATTTATTTCACATACTTAATCGCGGTCTTAGCGCTGATCTTTTCGATAGCGGGTTATTTCTTATCATCCGACATGGTAGCCCCGTTTCATATTGTTCTTACAAATCGAGGCCTTACATTATTATTGATTATTTGTGCAGCCGTTATGGTGATCAAGATCAAAAAAGCAAATATCGATATGTCTGCAATCATGACTCAGATATTTATTGATCCGATTACTGGTTATAAAAATAGACAAGCATTTGAAACCGAATTGGATACCGAAATATTTAGAAGTAAGCGATACAATCGCAATTTATCGATTGCAATAATAGACATTGATCTATTTAAGTTATTTAGCGATGATAATCATTATCGAAGTAAAAACGATTACATCAAAAAACTATCTCACGAAATAAAATCCAACATCAGAATTACAGATCTCTTTTACCGTATTGATATCAATGTGTTTGCAATTTTGTTCCCTGAAACTGATTTGATCGAAGCAAAAAAAGTCTGCGAAGCCATACGTAAAAAAGTTTCCAGTAAAATCGATAAGGATGAGGAAGACAGGATCAAAATAAGTATGGGCATAACCATGCAAAATGAAGCTGATAGCAAAATGGATCTCTGTAAACGTGCTGAAGAAGCATTATTCGTTTCTAAGCGCAAAGAAGGCAATGTGGTTTCCACTTTACCGGAAGTCGCAAATAAAGATAAATCACACGTGCCGGCCATTCTTTCCCGATCAAGATTTGATTGACTGGCGCTCAATTCATTAATTTATCGAAGCCGCCTCGATTCTATTGCTTGCGGATACAACAACTGCAGTATTCTTTCTAACTCACATACAATAACGCTTATAGTATCAGTGGATGTGCAGAGGTATTGCACATATCTCGCCGGATTATTTATATAATTTCTGCATACCTAATCAGACGAAACAATAAGTTTTGAAAATTAATGAGTTTAATCAATAGGCCAATGGCCAAAAAATCGACTGGCAGCGCATTCTCCCCTCGGGTTGCCAGATTGCTCCGCGAATCGGTATGTCTTATTTTATCCGGTGCAGCGTTATATCTAATATTAATATTTACAAGTTACGACCGCAGTGATGCCGGTTGGTCACATAGCGGCGATTCAATTCAAATACAAAATGCCGGAGGATATGCAGGGGCTTGGTTGTCCGATCTGCTGCTTTATTTATTTGGTGCATCCGCGTGGTGGTGGATTGCATTTTTTTTCTCGGCTGTTGCTTGGAGTTATCGGCGCATTGATACGGCGGGATTTTTTGACCGGCATTCTGCGCTGCTTTCAGCGGGTGGTTTCTTGCTATTGCTATCGGCCAGCAGCGGACTGGAATCGCTTCGATTTCACAGTATCAACATTTCTCTGCCTCTGACGCCGGGAGGCATGTTAGGAAGCGCCATCAGCTATCATTTGGCGAAGATCCTAGGGTTTACCGGCGCAACTTTGACACTCTTAATATTAACTGCAATTGGCTTCAGTCAATTCACAGGTTTTTCATGGGTACGTTTCGTTGAAAAAATCGGTGAAAATATAGAAACTTCGATTTTGTTCTTCATCAATGCATGGCAAACCAGGCAAGACAAATTCGCTGGCATTATCGCATCACGTCAGCGTGAAGAAATTATCGAAAACGAGAAAAAGCGTATCGAAGATAATCCTCAATTGCATATTGAATTGCCTGCTACGACAATCGCCAAATCGCAACGTGTAATCAAAGAAAAGCAAACACCGTTATTTTCCGATCTACCTGATTCACCGCTACCGCCCTTATATTTGTTGGATGAACCAGCAAAAGATTTTGAGATTTTATCCAAAGAAACACTCGAATTCACGTCGCGTTTGATTGAGCGCAAACTCAAGGAATTCGGTGTCGATGTCAAAGTCGTGGCTGCTTTCCCCGGTCCGGTCATTACGCGTTATGAAATAGAACCAGCAGTAGGCGTTAAGGGAAATCAAGTTATCAATCTTATTAAAGACTTAGCGCGTGCTTTGTCGGTTGCCAGTATCCGGGTAGTCGAAACAATTCCGGGAAAAACCAGCATGGGACTCGAGCTCCCCAATCCGAAGCGTCAAGTGGTGCGGTTGCAAGAAATCCTCAGCTCGCAAGCCTATGCAGATTCTGCTTCCCCGCTTACTATCGCATTAGGCAAGGATATCGGTGGCCGCCCGGTAGTATCCGATCTGGCAAAAATGCCACATGCATTAGTTGCGGGAACTACTGGGTCGGGAAAATCCGTTGCTATCAATGCGGTTATTTTAAGTCTCATTTATAAAACCACACCCGAGCAAACCCGTCTAATTCTGATTGATCCAAAAATGCTGGAACTATCCGTATACGAAGGCATTCCGCATTTGCTCACACCTGTAGTCACAGATATGCGCGAAGCATCCAGTGCGTTACGTTGGTGCGTTCACGAAATGGAACGGCGCTATAAACTCATGTCGGCATTAGGCGTACGCAATCTCAGTGGCTATAATCAGAAAATATTGGAAGCCAGCAAACTGGAAACACCAATCGTCAATCCATTAAATCCTGCAGAAGTTGAAACTGAATATTTGGAAGAATTGCCGCTTATCGTGGTAGTAATTGATGAGTTAGCCGATCTGATGATGGTGGCCGGGAAAAAGGTAGAACAATTAATCGCTCGCCTGGCTCAAAAAGCACGTGCATCCGGTATCCACCTATTGTTGGCAACACAGCGTCCGTCTGTTGATGTCATTACCGGTCTGATCAAAGCTAACATCCCGACACGCATCGCCTTTCAAGTTTCGAGTAAAATTGATTCACGCACTATTCTCGATCAAATGGGCGCCGAAGCATTATTAGGACAAGGAGACATGCTGTTTTTGCCTCCTGGCAGCGGTTATCCGCAACGCATTCATGGTGCATTTGTTGCGGATCACGAGGTACATAAGGTCGTCGAATACTTGAAAGAGCATGGTGAAGCTTGCTATATCGAGGAAATTTTACGTACCGACGAAGAAGAAAATGACGGCGGCGGTTCATTGGATATTAAAAAAACGCCTGAAGGAGAAGCCGATCCGCTCTATGACGAAGCTGTGGCGATTGTCGTCAAAACTCGCCGCGCATCAATTTCATTGGTACAAAGAAATTTACGCATCGGCTATAATCGGGCGGCGCGGCTTATCGAAGAAATGGAACGCGCAGGTTTAGTCTCTTCGATGCAAAGCAATGGCAACCGCGAAGTACTAGCCCCGGCTCGCAGCGATTGAGCATACAGCTAATAATTGCAAGGCATTCTCAGATTAACCTTATCTATCACAAATATTATGCTCCGTTCAAGCTATATCACTGCCACCATTATCCTGATTGGCTTGATACCCGTATTGGCTCAGGCGACCGCCATCGCCAGCTTAAAAAACTTCGTGCAGGAAACCCGAACGGTGCAAGCGAGCTTTTCGCAGACGCTGTACGACAAAAGCGCGCGTATCTTGCAAGAATCGAACGGTACGATGCAATTCGAACGACCGGAGAAATTCCGCTGGACATATCAAAAACCTTATGAACAATTAATCATTGGTAATGGTACTCAAGTATGGTTTTACGATCCGGATCTCAACCAAGTCACCATACGCCAATTCAATATTGCTATCGGTAGCAGTCCCGCCGCATTACTGGCCGGCAGCACAACCATTGAAGACAATTTCGAATTAACCGAACTTGGCCTGCAAAATGACATGGAATGGCTCGAAGCAATACCTAAAAGTAAAGAAAGCGCTTTTGAATTCATTCAGATGGGATTTTCTCCAGAAGGCATGCTCAAGATCATGGCATTGCGTGATAGTTTTGGTCAAACTACCTTATTGACTTTTTCCGATCTGGAAAAAAATCCGGAATTACCGGCGGATTTATTTAAGTTTGTGCCTCCCGATCATGCCGATATCATCAGTGAATGATCCAGATCTATTTTCACCTCATCAGCCCAAAATGCCATTGGCGGAGCAATTACGCCCCCAGCATCTAAACGACATCGTTGGCCAGGAACATTTGTTAGGCGCTGGCAAGCCGCTGCGGTTAGCGTTTGAATCGGGCAAGCCGCATTCGATGATTTTATGGGGACCGCCAGGATCAGGCAAAACCACTCTGGCACGTCTGATGTCGACTGAATTCAACTGTGAATTCATTGCATTGTCTGCCGTCCTGTCAGGTATCAAGGATATCCGCAACGCAATTGATCAAGCTCAGTTAGTGCTACGGCAAAGCGGGCGGCACACCATTCTTTTTGTCGACGAAGTGCACCGCTTCAACAAATCTCAGCAAGATGCCTTCCTGCCATACATAGAACAGGGCTTAATCACTTTTGTTGGCGCCACAACTGAAAATCCTTCCTTTGAAGTCAATAATGCTCTGCTATCCCGTGCGCAAGTGTACGTTCTCACTGTTTTATCCGAACAGGAGTTAACGCAATTATTGACACGTACGCAAAAGCTGGCGCTGCATAATCTGCAATTTTCCGATGAAGCGCAGCAATTGCTGATTGAATTTGCCGATGGGGATGCCAGACGCTTACTCAATATGCTGGAGCAAATCAATTCAGCAGCAGAAATCGGAACCATCACCCTGATCGATAAAGACTTCGCAATAAATGCCTTATCACGCAATACGCGTAACTTTGACAAAGGAGGCGAGGCTTTTTATGACCAAATATCCGCCTTACATAAATCCGTCCGCGGCTCTTCACCGGACGCCGCACTCTATTGGCTGTGCCGTATGCTGGATGGTGGTGCCGATGCCTTGTATATTGGACGGCGCTTAATTCGTATGGCCACTGAAGATATCGGTTTGGCCGATCCGCGCGCGTTACGCTTGACACTCGATGCCTGCGAGACCTTTGAGCGGCTTGGCAGCCCGGAAGGTGAGCTGGCATTGGCACAGGCTACTTTGTATTTGGCGTGCGCACCGAAAAGTAACGCTGCTTATGTTGCTTATAACCATGCACGCGCTTTCATTAGTCACGATAAATCGCGCAACGTGCCGCTGCATTTGCGCAATGCACCAACCAAACTGATGAAAGACACCGGATACGGCGAAGCTTATCGCTACGCGCACGACTATCCGGATGCCTATGCAGCGGGTGAGAATTATTTCCCGGACGATATGCCTGAAATCAGTTTCTATCAACCTACCGCTTATGGTTTGGAGCAAAAAATCAAGGAAAAACTGGCTTATTTGCATAACTTGGATAAACAAGCCAAGCGTAATCTATAACATTTCATTAAAACCGGCTATTTTGGAGTTCGCATGCTAGAGATTCAACAACTACGCAACGATTTGGACAATGTTACCCGCCAGCTTGATAAGCGCGGCTTTGTTTTCCCCGTAGAAGCATTCAACGCCCTGGAAGCAGAACGCAAAATCGTTCAAACCCAGACGCAAGAGCTGCAAGCGCAGCGCAATGCCGCATCCAAGAAAATTGGCCAGGCCAAAAGCAAAGGCCAAGATGTCTCGGCGATCATGACGGAAGTCGCCAACCTCGGCGATGCGCTGAAACAAACGGAAGAACACTTGGAGCGGATTCAGCAGCAATTGCAGAAAATATTGCTGGAAGTACCCAACCTGCCGCATGCCAGCGTGCCGGAAGGCAGCGACGAAACCGGTAATATGCAAATCCGTAGTTGGGGTGAACCGCGGCAATTCGATTTCGATATTCAGGATCACGTCAGCATTGGCGAAGGCTTGGCAATGCTGGATTTTGAAACCGCGACAAAGCTCAGCGGCGCGCGCTTCAGCTTAATGAAAGGCGGACTCGCCCGTCTGCATCGCGCCCTTGCACAATTCATGCTGGATATTCATACGCAGGAACACGGTTATGTCGAAACCTACGTGCCTTATCTCGTCAATCGCGGCAGTTTACGCGGTACCGGGCAGTTGCCGAAGTTTGAACAGGATTTATTCGCCGTTCATACCGGTGGTGCCGATGCAACCAGCAGCCCGGAATATCACCTCATTCCGACTGCGGAAGTTCCAATCACCAACATGGTTCGTGATGAAATCGTACCATTACAAGCGTTACCGCTGAAATACGTATCGCACACGCCTTGCTTCCGCTCCGAAGCTGGCAGCTACGGCCGTGACACACGCGGTCTAATCCGCCAGCACCAATTCGACAAAGTTGAACTGGTACATATCGTCCATCCCGACCAATCGTACGACGCACTGGAACAACTGGTCGGTCATGCGGAAAAAATCTTGCAAAAGCTGAAACTTCCGTACCGCGTGATGACGCTGTGTGCCGGCGACATGGGCTTCTCCGCCTCAAAAACCTACGACATCGAAGTTTGGCTTCCTGCGCAAAATACTTTTCGCGAAATCTCGTCTTGCAGTAATTGCGAAGCGTTTCAAGCACGCCGCATGCAAGCGCGTTTCCGCAACGAAAGCGGTAAACCGGCGCTGCTGCATACGCTAAACGGCTCCGGACTGGCCGTTGGCCGTACATTGGTGGCAGTGCTGGAGAATTATCAGAATGCCGACGGCAGCGTTACCATTCCCGATGTCCTGCGCCCTTACATGAATGGTCTTGACCTACTTGGCCGCATCGGCGCAAAATGAAGCTGAACCTATGTCCTAACTTATAGAGGATTGATCATTATGCACAATGAAAATACCTATACATCAGATAATAACGATATTGAAACCCTTGCAAATGAAATCCGCGAAGCCATCGCGCAAGGTGCACATGTGCAGCAAACCGTGCAACGCCTAACCTTAAACGCAATGAACGCGCAGCACATAAATCTGGAATCCTTGCAGCGTATCATCACCGCGGTAATGCAAGGCGTACACGATGGCGCGGAACAAAAATTTCAACACGTGACCAACCAGACGCAAGCGGCAAAAATGCAAATTGCCGAAGCCGTTGCCGGACTCGATTCAGCGCTTGCCCGGTTTGCAGAAGCATCAAAACTCGCCATTGAAGAAGCCGCAGGCCAGGCCAGGAAATATTCCGATACCGACTTGAACCGTACCCGCTCAGACCTGGAAAGCCTGGAAAAACTATTTTTGGATACCTTGCACCACACTGCCACCACCGCACAAGGATTAGTTTCCGATATTCTGCATGATCTCAGCCACCATGCACAGAATAACGGTACCACCGTGGGTGCGCAGATAAAAGACGCGCTGGCGACCATCGCGCAACAGATCGCGTCGGTAGGGTACGCTCAATTAGAAACAAGCAGCAGCTTAGCGCACGCAACAGCGGATTTTATCGGCAAACTCGCCAGTGGCGTGCTGGCGGGGATCAACGAGCAAGTAAAAAACAACAAACATTAGTTCACTGATTTAATCGCGGTCTTCTCCGCCTAGTGCTTCGATAACTTCGGTGATCAATTGGCTTAATTCACCCGTCATGATGGTAAAGTCGCTGACAAATCGATCCTCATCGCTTTCGGTGGATTCCTTCAGAATATCCTGAGGCGCAATCCGCCGAAGCTGCAAATTATCCTGCAGTACAAACGAAATTTTGCTATCCCACGTCATCGCCAACTTGATCGCCTTCTTTCCCGCCCGGATATGACGTCCGGTTTCTTCGGCGTCGAGCGTATGACAGGTGTATTTGATCGTTTCCTTCTCATCGCTCATGCCTTGCAATTCGCAATCGCGATCGACGGTAAAAGCCGACGACAAATCATCACCGGATAACCAGCGCGTCATCGCTGTCGACGGCGAAACTTTAGTATCCAGCGGTACCAGTTTGATCTCCGGCACCGTTTTCAGCAACACTTCGATAAATTCCTCGGCTTTGCTGGCACTCACCGTATCCAGAATCAACCGGTTGTTAACCGCGTCGATCCACGCATAAGTCTTGTGCCGTTGCGCAAACGCACGTGGCAGTAATTCCAAAATTGTCGCTTCTTTGATATCCCGCACTTGCTTTTTGCTTACTCTATAACCTTGCACTTGTTCAAAGTTAACAATGCGCGCTTTGGCATGCTGGCTGATCACGGCCGCCGGCAGCAATTTTTTTTCAATGCCTAACGCAATCAACCAATGCTGACCAAAAGCCAGCACAAAATTCGGCTGCTCATCGCGCGGCGGCAACCAGCCGCGGCTTTGCATCTCCATTTGCGTGCACGGTTGCAAAGTATGTTGCGAAAGTGTCTCTTCCAGACTATTCGGTGTTATATTTCCGCTGGTGATACGATATATCTGCAAATTTCTAAACCACATCGCTTGATCCAATTAACTGGTTGATTATTTTTATATTCATTGATACATGAGAAAAATTTATTCCGCCAACAATCTGATGGAAGCGCAGATAGTACTTGATCTGCTCGAACACGCCTATATTCCGGCAAAAATTTTTAACCAGCACGCCCAAGGTGTTGCTGGCGAAATCCCTTTCACACATGCCTATCCGGAAGTTTGGATCACGCGCGACGACGATTATGAACGCGCGAAACGCGTCATCGATACCTACGAAACCACCCCGGCCACCACCAGCACTGTGCAATGCCCATCTTGCAATGAGGAAAACCCGGCAAATTTCCAACTGTGCTGGAAATGTGGAGGTGGATTGGAAATCGTCGGAATTCATGACATCTGAACTGATTATCAAATCCGCTTCTACAGTTTAATACGCCGCTGCTGCCATTACTGTGTCATACCACCGCGGCCAATCCCCTATAGCTTCTGACCGGGCCAGAGTTTCTAACTTTTACTATGAATAAGTTGTTAGAATCAAATCAAACGCACAGTCTGCTACTCGCTACGTGCTATAAGTATATTCACAAGTCAGTGTGATAAAACGCGGATTCGATCACCGGCAATGAAAGAGTTTTTAGAAAAACCATGCACATAATTTTATTACTTTTGATTACACGTGATTTAATATCACAATCTTGAATTACGATAACAGGTTAATTTATAACGAAAGGAGAAACCGATGACAGATAATAATGAATTGCAAGCTGAAGCTACCAAATCACAATCTACGCAAATTAATATCAGAATGCAGCAGGGTGAACATACCGGTCAGCCGCTCTATTCTAACTTCACATCGGTACAAAGCGGGCAAGGTGTGATTATTGTAGATTTCGGTTTTCTCGATCCACAAACTATCCATGCGGTGAATCGCCTTGCACGTTCTGGTGAAAAAATTCCTGAAACTGTGGGGGCAAGAATGTCATGCCGATTGGCTATCAGCGTTGAAGCAGCGAATAGCTTAGCACAGCAATTAAACCAACTGTTTCATAAAAAAACGTAGTAAAGCTGATTAAGTTTTTACTGTATTAAGTGAAGTAATTTGAGAAAACAATTGCCTTGTTGGTTCATGAGAGTCAATGGCAAAGCTAAAAGAGGAAACAAGCATGGTAGAAGAAAACGTTACATCGGCTAATAGTGAGAAAAACACCGCACCACTCTCTGCAATGCAAGTTAGAGTGAGTATGCTACAAGGCGAACATACAGGGCAACCTATCTATTCTAATTTCACATCAGTACAGATTGGACAAGGCGTTGTTATCGTGGATTTCGGTTTTCTTGACCCCCATACCATACATACATTAAATCACATAGCCAAATCAGGTGAAAAAACCGCTGGTACCGTTAGTGCAAAAATGTCGTGTCGAATGGCTGTCAGCATTGATGCAGCAAATCAATTGGCTCAGCAGTTGAGTCAGTTGTTGAACAAAAAAAATACGATTCAAACACAGATTGAGCAACAAAAAATGACTGACCAGCCGGATAAAACAGTTCCGGAAACTGCTTCTTCACAAGAAGATAGTAATACACCAAAAAGTAATTCAAGTAGTTTCAGATTTCCCTGGTCTAAAAAAACACATTAAATAAATTAACGGAGATTTATTTATTTTCCTGGCTTATTTGTAAATTTTGCTGGATTGCGTTCTAATCGAACAAGCCGCTTAAAAATAACTAGTGTTACTGAGTTTGATATAGATTTGAAACCTTTGATCAAGCATAATTGGCAGTAACACAGAATTAACCGGGTCATGATCGAATCATCAAACACGCAGCAGGACTGCTCTAGCTTACCGATAGAATCGTGTATATTTATGTCTTCTTAATATCACTGAAGGGATTGATTTCCATGTCTGAAGATGCCATTTCGTGCGAGCTCCATGATTTTGTCGAAGTTGTTTGTATGTATCGCTATCAACTCAAGCTGAGCTTAAAAAACAATCAAGTGGTTGAAGGCAAAGCCATCGACATTGTCAATTCGACTGAAGGACGGGAATGCTTACTTATCGACGGTAATCCACAACAACAGGTCGAGCTGACACAAATCACTAAAATGGAAGTGTTGACACCCAATGCCAAATTCCGTGAAGTTGATTTTGAGTAGAAGCTTGACGTATTTCTGAATATTCCATCTGGCCCCGGTAATTTGCTTGCAGCGCTATGTCAGTCATCGCAACTAAACTAATCGATTGGCATAAACAACATGGCCGCCATGATCTCCCTTGGCAAGCAAGCCGCGATCCCTATGCGGTTTGGTTATCGGAAATCATGTTACAACAGACGCAAGTAACTACGGTTATACCCTATTATGTACGATTCATGCGAGAATTCCCGACTATACACGACCTGGGACACGCATCATTGGATGCCGTACTGGCTCTGTGGAGCGGACTTGGCTATTATTCGCGTGCACGCAATTTGCACTTGGCAGCACGTCAAATAATACAAGAATATCACGGGCAATTTCCCGAACATCGGGAATTGATTCAGCAGCTACCCGGCGTCGGGCGTTCTACAGCTGCGGCTATCGCAGTTTTTGCATTTGGCAAGTATGAAGCAATATTGGATGGCAATGTCAAACGAATTTTTGCACGCTATTTTGGAATTTCCGGTTATCCCGGAGAAAGCAAAACCCTTAAATTGTTGTGGCTAAAAGCTGAAGCCTCATTACCGGTCAACCATCTCGACGGTAAGATTGAAACTTACACTCAGGCACTGATGGATCTGGGTGCAACTGTTTGTACCCGCCATAACCCATTGTGCCAAGTTTGCCCGCTACAACTGCATTGTAAGGCATGGCTAGATAAATGTGTGCAACAATTACCTGCTGCAAAACCTCGCAAACCGCTGCCTCAAAAAGAAACCATCTTTTTATTGTTAATGCAGCAACAAAAATTGCTGTTAGGAAAAAGACCTGCAAAGGGAATTTGGGGAGAATTATGGTGCCCCCCTGAAATCGGCTTGAACATAGATTCTGAAAATTATTGTCAACAGCATTTAGGGTTTCAAATTAAAACGCAGGTCAAATTAGCGCCGATTGATCATCAATTTACGCATTTCAAGTTACGAATTTACCCATGGCTGTTACACGTTTTACCGGAATCCGTCGCTCCATTAGCGCAATATATTTGGATTAAACCTTCCGATGCGCTTAAACAAGGCATTCCGGCACCCGTCAGGAAGTTGTTAGAACGGAATTTCTTAACGGATCATTCTTAGTTTGACCGCCATGGATAATTTACCGGAATGGAAGAAGCAGCAACGCAAGCAATTGATCGCCGTGCGTGAGGCGATTCCAGAAAAAACACATCGGCAATGGAGCCAGTCTATTTCTGGTTTTCTCAGGCAAAAGTTTTCGCAGCCGCAAAAAATGATTATTGGCATTTACTGGCCATTTCGTGCCGAATACGATCCACGATCGATGACTCAATATTTGATACAACAAGGTGCAACACTGGCATTACCGGAAGTTACGGATAGAAATGCGCCACTTCGTTTCAGAGAATGGTCGCCGGAAACATCCATGCAAGAAGGTGCTTATGGTATCCCGGTTCCTGCCGGAACCCGAATTGTTCATCTAGATGCGGTTATTATCCCAATGGTTGGTTTTGATCAGCATGGCTATCGGTTAGGTTATGGCAGCGGTTATTATGACCGCACGTTAGCAAGTTATCCATCGCAACCACTCAGCATCGGTGTGGCTTTTGAGCTTCAAAGACTTGAAAATGTATATCCGCAATCCCATGATATTCCAATGCATTTCGTCGTAACAGAATCGGGTATTTTCAAAAAAAAGAATGATTAATTTTGAATCGCCACAATTCTCAAAACAGTAAAAATTCCGGGATATGTTCTGAATAAACCATTAAGTGACAAGAAAAACTGTGCAAATGGCGTAATATTTAGGGAAATGCTGATTAATTGACTGCACGAACGAATCACTTCGTTTGAATTAATTAGGAGTTCCTTAGTGTTTACCCCAGCGAGGCAACAATGTATGGTGAACGCCCAGATGATCCAAAATACGTGCCACAATAAAATCCACCATATCTTGTATGGTTTGCGGGTGATGATAAAAGCCTGGATTAGCCGGAAGAATAACTGCCCCACTTCGCACAAGTTTAAGCATGTTTTCGAGATGAATGACAGAGAAAGGGGTTTCTCTGGGCACAATAATAAGCAACCGGTTCTCTTTTAGCGTTACATCAGCCGCCCGCTCAATCAAATTTTCACTCGTACCAGCTGCAATCGACGCCAGCGTTCCCATTGTACAAGGACAAATCACCATCGCATCAGCCGGATTTGATCCCGAAGCAACGGGGGCAAACCACTCTTCGCGGCCAAATACATGTAACTGTCCTTGTGCAACACGATACCGGTCGTTGAGAAAGGCTTCCGTTTCCTTGGCGCTGGATGGCAATACCAAATTCATTTCCTGTTGCGCAACGATTTGCGCCACTTTTGAATACAGCAAATAAACTTGCTTGCCTTCCTTAAGCAACATCTCGAGTAAACGGATACCGTAAGGCATTCCAGATGCTCCGGTAAATGCTAAAGTGATTGTATGTGGATTTTTCATGTTAATGACCGGCAATTTAAACAATCTTGCCACTTACATTAGGCCGTAAAAAATTTACGTTGCCGTTTTGGCATAGATGGCGCGTTAGGAAAATTTTGCCATCAATAAAACTAGCTCTGGTGTTTATCTGCAGATTCGGTACCCATTGCTTGTTCATGCCGTTCAATAAAATCCTTAGTGCTATCGATGCCCCGCAATTGCAACACATAGTTACGCACGGCGGCCTCCACTAACACTGCAAGATTTCTTCCCGCAGCAACAGGAATAATGACTTTGCGAATGTCGACATTCATAATATTTTCGTTCAAATTACTAAGGGGTAGCCGCTCCAATAATCTGGCATCCGTTCCACCGCTATTTTGGAGATGAACGATCAGCTTCATATTTTTATGGCGACGAACCGCAGTCTCACCGAAAATCGTTCGAATATTCAACATACCCAAACCGCGTACTTCCAGATAATCTCTTAAAATTGGGGGACAACGGCCTTCTAGCGTTTCAGGAGCAATGCGGCGTAATTCCACGACATCATCAGCAACCAACCCATGACCTCGACTGATTAATTCAAGAGCCAGTTCACTTTTACCTACACCGCTCTCCGCCGTTATCATGACGCCCATACCTAGAACATCCAGCAATACACCATGCAAAGTACACGAAGGTGCCAAAACAATACCCAAGTAGGTACGAATCACCCAGGTAATTTCAAGGCTGGGATAAGGCGAGCACCATAATGGAATATTCGAAGAACTTGCCATGTTAAATATTGCAACCGGAACTTCTGCATTATCGGCAACAATAATACAGGCCGGATTACTCTGTATAAGCTGATTCAGTTTCTTCTCAAGTGAGGCAGGTTCAAGCTTACTTAGATAATGAATTTCATCACTGCTGATGACTTGAATCCAATCCGGGTGAATGAAATTCAAGTGACCGATTACACCTTGGCCGGATTTTGCAATCGCTTCATCACTGAGCTCAATAACACCACCGCTCTGCCCTGCTATCCAAGTCAAGCCAAGCTTCTCTTTTTTATCCTCAAATAATTGCGCAACACTAATTCGTGACATTCGGTTCCCAATCAGCGATCAGTTTATGAATGGCCGTCGCATCTTTACTACGTAAGATATTATCTCGAAACTGTTTATCACTAAACATTTGCGCCAATTCGCTTAAAATTTGCAAGTGTTTATCGGTAGCTTTCTCCGGTACCAGTAAAATGCAAGCGATATTAACGGGCTGACCATCAGGCGCATCAAATGGAATAGCTTCTTTCATCGTTACCAGAGCTGCAACTGCTTCTCGCAATCCTTTAATGCGTCCGTGTGGGATCGCAACGCCTTGTCCCAATCCTGTCGAACCCAGTTTTTCACGTGCAAATAAACTATCAAAAACCTGGCTTCGTGCAATCTGGTTAGTATTTTCAAATAACAGTCCCGCTTGTTCAAATACACGCTTCTTGCTTGCTACATCTAAATCAACGATAACATTGGACGGGGGTAATAACTGTGAAATCAAATTCATAAGTAAAATTAATTCAGACAAATACTAAACATGCCATGCTAAATAGCATCAATAAACACGCGAACATTATTATCGCCGCACCGCATAAATGATTTTTCATTCCTCAAATTCTTGGTCTTTTAACGCTCCATGATTACGACGTTCAAGGTTTTTTTCTTTGTGTTTCAGAATCTGACGATCCAGTTTGTCTACAAGACTGTCAATGGACGCATACATATCTTCACTATCGGTCTCGACAAAAATATCTTTGCCGCGTACATGAACATTTGCTTCCGCTTTTTGTTTCAGTTTTTCAACCGACAAAATAACACTCACATCAATAACATGGTCGAAATGCCGCGTGATTTTACTGATTTTTGAAATAACATAGTCACGCATAGCATCGGTTATTTCCACATGATTACCGGTAAGTTTAAGGTTCATTATTCTTCCTTTTTTAATTAAAATGATTTGCGAAGACTTGCTGCAGGAATTTGTAGTGACTCTCGATATTTTGCAATCGTTCTTCGAGCAATAACAATGCCCTGCTGTTCAAGAATATCCGCAATTTTGTTATCGCTCAGTGGCTTCTTTGAATTTTCTTCGTGTATAAGTTGTTTAATCAAAGCACGAATGGCTGTGGCCGAGCACGCTCCGCCTGAATCTGTCGCTACATGACTGCAAAAGAAATATTTAAGCTCAAAAATACCACGCGGGGTCAGCATAAATTTTTGAGTAGTCACACGTGATACCGTAGATTCGTGCAAATTCAATACTTCTGCAATCTCTCTTAATATCATCGGACGCATAGCTACTTCACCGTGTTCAAAGAATTGCTGCTGCCGCGCTACAATAGCATTGGCTACATTCAAAATCGTTGTTGATCGTTGGTGGATGTTCTTAATTAACCACTTGGCTTCATTTAATTGATTAGCTAGCGTACTGGGTGAGTTATAGCGCGCTTCCTTTAATATGTTAGCATACAGTTGATTGATCCTAAGCTTTGGAAGTGCATCGGTATTGAGATTCGCAACCCAAATTCCATTATTTTTAGTAACTGTAACATCTGGCACAACATAGCGTTCGCTTTGAAAACTGAATTCAGCGCCTGGCTTGGGGTTCAGCTTGGTAATCAGTTTTTGGATAGCGCGCAGAGCTTCATCCTTGCATCCCACTAAGCGCTTAATTTGATTAAAATCATGTGATGCAAGCACTTTCAAATGCTCCTGGACTACTTTTAGCGCTTGATCACGATATGCTGTGTCATCAGGCATCAGTTGCAGTTGCAATACCAAGCATTCCTGTAAATTTCTTGCACCTATACCAGGCGGATCAAGGTTCTGCAAGATTTTCAATGCGTTCTCCAAATCATTTAAACTGATATTAAGCTCAAAAGGAAGCATTTCCAGCAATTCGTCCAAAGACTGGAGTAAGTAGCCATCATCATCCAGACTATCAATCAATAAACCGATTATTCTTTTTTGACGATCGGAAATGTGATTCAAACATGATGCTTGCGTATTCAAATACTCGCGTAAACTTGCTGGTTTAGCAGGAATTTGCGTCATCCCATATTCATCATCGTCAAGCGCGCCATATGGAGAAGAACTCTCCTGATACCATTCCAAATCATTCTCACTCCGTTCTTCGGGAGGAATTTTATCGTCGGTACCAGCCATTTCGGTTGAGGGACTTTCGTGCCCTGTTAAATCATCAGTAGCGGAATTCACTGGCGGGCAGTCTGGCACATGCGCATTCCAATCTTCACTTAATTCCAATAATGGATTTTCTTGCACAATACGCTCAATCTCTTGATTTATTTCAAGCGTTGATAATTGCAGCAATCGTATTGATTGCTGCAATTGCGGCGTAAGTTTAAGTTGCTGAGACAGCTTTAGATGAAGCGTTGGTTTCATGATTAAAAATAGACGGTTAGGACTTGTTCATTGTATTCGCCGATTACAATCTACAACCGGAAGTGCTCTCCCAAATAAACTTCTCTAACTTGTTCATTGTCAATAATTTCTTCAGGTTTACCCTTAGCAAGTACTTGTCCTTCACTGATAATATAGGCTCGATCGCAAATACCTAATGTCTCACGAACATTATGATCAGTAATCAGCACCCCAATCTTTCGTTCTTTAAGAAAAGCAACTACTTTCTGTATATCCAGAACAGCAATTGGATCAACGCCGGCAAATGGTTCATCAAGCAAAATAAAACGTGGTTGCGAAGCTAAAGCGCGCGCTATTTCGACACGACGGCGCTCTCCGCCGGACAAACTAATTGCAGAATTATTACGTAAATGGCTAATATGCAAATCGTGTAATAAACCATCTAAATGCCGTTGTTTTGCTTCATCATCGAGATTTTGCAGTTCTAATACCGCGAGAATATTTTCTTCGACTGTTAAGCGTCTGAAAATGGATGCTTCTTGAGGCAAATAACTCAAACCAAGCTTTGCTCTCTGATGAATAGGGAGCTGGCTCAAATCTTGATCGTCCAGAAATATCGTCCCGCCATCGAGTGGCACAAGACCAACGATCATATAAAAACATGTGGTTTTTCCTGCGCCATTCGGTCCCAAAAGACCGATAACTTCACCGCTATTGAGTGAAAAGGATGCATCTTTTACAACAGTGCGCGCTTTATAACGCTTTTTTAAATTATTAGCTTTTAATTCACTCATTGCCTGGAATGATCTGTATTCTTAGTGCAATGTTAATTAATTAACCGGGCTACTCAGATTTATCTTTAGGTTGAATGGTGATACGCACACGCTTGTCTGGCCCCGTTAAGTCGCCGCGTTCTTTACTGCCAATTACCTTAAAGAATTCAGTATTCATATCGTAAGAAATGTAATCACCATGTACTTCATCAAAACCACGCTTCAGTCGTGCTTGCCGGAATAATTCAATTTTATCTGTTTTACTATCGTACTCAACTCTCTGACTCCATCCTTCAACATATTCATCTAAACCATCGCGCTTTTGACGGAAACTCACGAGATCCCCAATCGCCGTTGCTTGTTTGAATCCATTAAGATCCTCTTTCATAATTACCTTATCAGCACTAATCCGCATAGTGCCTTGAGTTAGAATTACATTCCCGGTAAATATACTGACTCGAGTAGCTTCTTTGCGGTTAACATCTTCAACCGTAGCGCGATCAGCTTCAAGGTAGAGAGGCTTCTTCCGGTCCGCTCGCTCAGCCATTGCCGGCTGTATGCATAACAACCCGGATAGCCATATAATAAAAATAAATTTCATTTATCTTAATTACTTGTTATCGACTGCTTTTACTCGTGACAAGAGTTCGATGATTCCAGTCTGATTATTCAATTCCATTCCGGTCGCATTAATCGTGGTATTCAACTTGGTAATCTTTACCGCCTGATCTGTCTTAACCAATCCTTCATCCGGAATAATATGCAAAAAATGAGTCACCAAAGTAATTTTACCGCTTTCATCATCAGCTCCTCTTATTGCCGTAACATTATCTGACAAAAAAACATCCTTGCCTTTATTTCTAATTTCCGCGCGCTCCGCTTTAATGCGCATCAGTGGTTTTACGGGTTCAGTATTGATAAAATTAACATTTTCCATTTGTGTGATTTCATCGGCCACAAAGTGCAATAACTTCTCAGCGGTAAATTTTCGCTGTGTTGCTGTTGCATATTCCATTCGTATACCAGACAGATCTTCAGCGATATAATCCGGATTCTGAAATAAACCGCTATCATTTGCCTGATCGGACGGTCGAGTAATTTGATCCAACCACCATGTTAGTAACAGCAGAAAAATAAAAACAACCAGAAAAAAACTAATATGCAGTCGGCTATGCATGAAAAATGCGAATTATAAAATTATTCCAACATATTCACTATTTAACTAAAAAACTATTTTATTGAATTATATAAGAAGTAAACCTTCTAACTTACCAATAGATTTTTGTATGATCCATCATGAGTTGCATTAAATGTAAACTTGGGCTTTATATTGTATTTAATATTGTGTTTTTTTAACTCATATTTATAAAGAAATATAGCATGCGTGCAGAAGCTTTAGAATTTGAAAATTACGATCAGTTACAAGACGAGATATGTGCAGAGCGTATCATCGCCGCAAAAAATGCATTAGGAAAACGCGCAGTTATTCTCGCACACCACTATCAACGCGCCGATGTATACCGTCATGCCGATTTAACAGGAGACTCCTTAAAACTCTCGTTTCTGGCAGCCCAAACCGATGCCGATTATTTGGTTTTTTGCGGCGTTCACTTTATGGCAGAAGTTGCAGACATACTTTCTAGTCCGCAACAAATCGCCATATTGCCGGATATGGCGGCGGGTTGCTCAATGGCGGACATGGCTAATCTTGCCAATGTTGAACGCGCTTGGCGCGAGCTTTCAGAATTGCTTAATCCCGATGAAGTAATCACCCCTGTCACATACATAAATTCCGCAGCAGACCTTAAAGCATTCTGCGGAGAACATGGCGGTATAGTTTGCACATCGAGTAATGCTGGAAAAGTCTTGGAATGGTCATTTAAGCAACGTGAAAAAGTTTTGTTTTTCCCTGATCAACATCTTGGACGCTGGAGTGGATATCAACTTGGCATACCACTTGAAGAAATGCCCGTATGGAATTTTGATGAACCAATGGGCGGATTAACTGCAGAACAAATTAAAAAAGCTAAAATTTTATTGTGGAAAGGCCATTGTTCAGTGCATCAAATGTTCCAACCGCAACACATTATCCGTTTCCGTAATCAATATCCGGATGGTATTGTCATTTCACATCCGGAATGTAACTTTGAAGTCTGCAAAGCATCGGATTTTGTCGGCTCAACCGAATACATCATTAAAACTATCGCGTCAGCAAAAAGTGGCACGCGTTGGCTGGTTGGCACTGAATTGAATCTTGTGAGCCGTATTACTGAGGAATTCAAATCGCAAGGAAAAATTGTTCAATTCATGTCACCGATGGTGTGTATGTGTTCAACGATGGCGCGGATCGACCCTCAGCATCTTGCCTGGGCCCTGGAAAACTTGGTTAAAGGAAATGCTGTTAACCAAATAAAAGTTCCCAGAGAAGAAGCTGAACTAGCGAGATTGGCATTGGATAGAATGCTCGAGATTTCATAGAAAAGGCTTCCATGACGAATAATTTGCGCACCGCCAACCTCAACCTTGCGCAAAATTCACTCCTTACTCATGTCGGTGAATCATCAATTGCATTAACATGGCGTATCTTTTCAGCATGAGAACTCTTTGTTATGTTGAGAATAATGAGATCACTTTACTGCAAAATGGCGATGAATACTTTCCGCAATTAAAAGCTGCTATTGATAGATCACAGATAGAAATACATCTTGAAGTTTATATTTTTGAATACGATGCTATCGGTATAAAAATTATAGAAGCACTAAAAAAAGCAGTACAGCGTGGTGTATCCGTTCATCTCCTGATTGATGGCTTTGGATCGCAAAATCTTCCTCCAATTGAAATCAATAATATGCTTCAATCCGGCATTAAGTTGCTAATATTCAGACCGGAATTTAGTTTCTCTTTGCCGCGGCGTCACCGCTTGCGCCGTATGCATCGCAAGATAGCTATTATCGATGCAGAAATTGCTTTCGTTGGTGGAATTAACATCATTGACGATCGACATAACCCGGAAGGACTTACGCCGCGTTTTGATTATGCTGTTACCATCAAAGGCCCTCTACTTATTCAAATTTATGCAGCGGTAAAACATTTATGGAAAGTAGTGGCATGGGCGCATTTAAAGAAACGTTGGACCCCTCCACCCGTTCTTACACCAAGCAATAATCCTTATGGTAATCAGAAAGCTGCCTTTGTCATTCGGGATAACTGGCGCCACCGCCATGATATTGAACATGCCTACCTAAATGCCATTCAACACGCTCGAACTGAGATCATAATTGCCAGTGCTTATTTTTTGCCTGGAAGAAAGTTTAGTAACGCCCTGAAAAATGCTGCTCAACGTGGAGTCAAGGTTGTACTTTTATTACAAGGTAAAATTGAGTATCGCCTCCAATATCATGCAACCCAGGCACTCTATGAAAATCTCTTGCAAGCTGGAATAAAAATTTATGAATACCACCGTAGTTACTTACATGCCAAAGTTGCCGTGATCGATCAATATTGGGCTACAGTTGGATCTTCCAATATTGATCCTTTCAGCTTGCTATTGGCACGCGAAGCCAATATTTTCGTCGAAGATCATCAATTTGCCAGTGAATTAAGAACAAGTTTGAAAATTGCAATTACGCAGGAATCATTATGTATCGCTTCAACTGACAAAGGCTTTATGTCATGGCGAAGGCTCATTACAAACTGGTTGAGCTTTTATATTGTTCGCATTATACAAGGTATACTAGGCTATGATTGGTATGACAATATCCGGTAATTTTCAATAAATCCAATACGCATCAAATTTAATGAAGCAAGTACAACACGCGCGCAATAAAGCAAAATTAACACCAAAACAACAAGAGCATGTAACTACAGCTGCGCGAATTCTTAATCAAGGCGGTACGGTCGCATTTCCTACCGAAACTGTTTACGGTCTCGGTGCAGATGTAAACAATCCCATTGCAGTCAGAAAAATTTATGACATAAAGCAGCGTCCTCCCGATCATCCCCTTATTGTGCATATTGGCGATATCTCGCAGTTGAAATATTGGGCACAGGCTATACCTGAATCAGCTTGGAAATTGGCATATACATTTTGGCCCGGTCCATTGACATTAATTTTGCAACGCAGCCATCAAGTACCCGACAGTGTCACAGGCGGTCAGAATACTGTAGGCATACGGATACCAGCGCACCCAATCGCACTGGCGTTACTCAGTGAACTTGGATCTGGGAAAGCATTAGCTGCACCATCTGCCAATCGCTTTGGACGCATTAGCCCGACCACCGCCTTGCATGTGCAGCAAGAATTAGGTGAAAAAGTCGATATGATTCTCGAAGGCGGCGCTTGTGAAGTAGGTTTGGAAAGCACTATTGTATGCTTTGATAAACAATTAGTTAAAATACTGCGTCCGGGCGGAATTACTGGGCCTGAACTTGAAATGGCACTAAATTTACCGGTTAATTTGGCATCTGCTACCAAACAAACTATGCGTGCCCCCGGATTGCTACCTGCGCATTATGCACCGGTAACTCCGCTGAGAATTTACCCTGCGGAACAAATATGGCAGCAGGCTATCATATTAACTGCACAAAAATTCCGAATACTTGTTATGACTTGGTCGAACGCCGATAAATCACAGTTTCCAGATAAAACCATCGAACACTGTGCCATGCCGGCGGACCCCATTGCTTATGGCAAACAATTATATGCAAGATTACGTCAATTCGATGAAGAAGCATTTGATTATCTATTGATTGAATCTCCCCCTAGTCACCCAAGCTGGCTGGCTATCGCAGATCGGCTACAACGCGCCAGCAATCATTCCTCTAACAAATATTGAGTTATCGTTATGAACACATGTAATAAATTACAAGCAGTTTTATTTGATGTTGACGGCACCCTGGCAGACACTGAACAAGATGGGCACCGTCTAGCATTCAATGCCGCATTCCAGGATTTTAACCTCGACTGGAACTGGGATATCGATCTTTATGGTAAATTGTTGGAAATTACCGGCGGGAAAGAACGGATACGCCATTACATGGAACAATATGAACCTGCCAACCTCGACAGAAGTGATCTGCCGGAGTGGATCAGTAGCTTGCATAAGTCCAAAACCAAGTATTTTGAATCTTTAATGGAAACTGGCCATATCCCATTGCGCCCTGGCGTAGCACGGTTAATTCAAGAGCTACACCAAGAAAAAGTGAAGCTTGCGATTGCAACCACAACCACTATGGAGAATGTCACTGCGCTGCTAAAATCGACCTTAGGGGAAGCGTCAATTGAATGGTTCGCGGTAATTGGTGCCGGCGATATTGTACCCAAGAAGAAACCCGCACCCGACATTTATCACTGGGTGTTAAATCAACTCAAATTATCACCGCGACAATGTATCGCAATTGAAGATTCAGAAAATGGCCTTAGATCGGCAATGGCTGCAAATCTGCCTGCTCTCGTTACAGTTAGCGGTTATACTCGGTTACAAAATTTTAGTGGTGCCGTCGCAGTGCTCTCAGATCTTGGCGAACCATTTCGGCCATTTACTCTAATAAGTGGAGATACACTTGGTAA
>SSFV01000013.1 GCA_008015565.1 Nitrosomonas sp.
GCGGTATCGGTTTCTCTAAATAACCAAAGGCACCTATACGCGTTGCTTCAATAGCCGTATCGATGGTGCCATGCCCCGACATCATGATGACCGGCATTGTCAGCAAACCATTGCTTGCCCACTCTTTCAAAAGCGTAATGCCATCAGTATCAGGCATCCAGATGTCCAGCAGCACTAGATCAGGGCGCGTCTGATTTCTCCAAATCCGGGCTTGTTCTGCATTTTCTGCCAACGCTACGCGATAGCCTTCATCACGCAAAATTTCCGACAGCAATTCACGTATACCAATTTCATCATCAACAACAAGTATTGTATTGTTTGTTATCATTTAAAATTTTCTCCGCTGCCGAAATCTAATCAGCTTGTCTATGACTGTCAATTTCCAGAAGTATCGTATATCGATTCTCCCCTTAACAGCCCCTTCAAAATACTTTCAAGGAATTGGATACAACATAAAACATGCGAAAAAATGCAGTTTATGCACAATAAATGAGCATTTGGCGTGTCACTATATCAAAATTATTACCCTTTCTTTAATCACTCCATTGATTCAATCCCTTTTAATTTCCTGTTTTGACATGCTCTTGCTTGCTGCAGGTAAAAATATTGATATTTGTGCGCCATGTGGTTTGATATTTTGAATGTGAATTACACCTTCATGCTCCTCTACAATTTTCTTCACAATGGGCAAACCCAATCCTGTTCCTTTTGGCTTAGTTGTTACATAGGGTTCAAAAACCCGCGCCCTAATTTCATCTGAAAATCCGCATCCATTGTCACGCACAACGAGCTGCACACCACTTGGCACCGCTTCAGTTTTCACTTCAATCAATGGCTCTAAAGCATCGATTAATGCATCCTGAGCATTTTGCAACAAATTATGCAGCACCTGGCGTAACTGGGCGGAATCTCCCTTGATCATGGGCAAATCATCCGCCAGAGTTTGTTTGATAGGTATGAGCTTATTACGATCAATCGTCATGCTTGAAACCTCATACATGGACAAGACCTCACGCACCAAACGATTAAAATCAAGCTGACGTAACTCCAGTTCAGGAATGCGGGCATATTGACTGAATTCATTAACCATTTTCTTGAGCGCTTCAACCTGATTCACGATTGTCTCCGTCGATCGCTGCAATACCCGCGCATCATCCTCATTAAGCTTATGTATAAGTTTATGTTGCACACGTTCGGCGGAAAGCTGAATTGGCGTCAAGGGATTTTTTATTTCATGCGCCAGCCGTCGTGCAACTTCACCCCATGCAACTGCGCGCTGCACCTGCAAAAGATTAGTAATATCATCAAATACCACAACGCCACCGCCGCCGGATATCTTTGGCAATCGCGTTCCCCTTATCAATAACACCTGGTTCTGACTGTCTACCAGGCGCGTTAGCTGGCGCTGCCATACACCCGCCGTTTCAGAGCCAAAACCTTCCCTAATCTCGGTCACCAGCGCTTGCAGTTGCGGCTCATTATCCACACATCCTTCAATGATTGCGCCATCCAAACTAATCAGTGGCACTTGCAGTATCTGTTCAGCACTTCGATTAGCCTTGGATAAAACCAACTGTTCGTCAAATACCAATACCCCCGAAGAAAGGTTTGCCAGAATACTTTCCAGATGCGCGCGCGCGCTTTCCACCTCATGTTGATTATGCTGCGCAGTTGCTTGCGCTTCCTCTAACTGCTGCGTCATCAAATTAAAAGATTCCGTCAACACACCCAGTTCATCACTACTTTGAACCAAATGCCGGCGGCTATAGTCACCTTGTGCAATAGCACGCGTACCCTCTGCCAACATCCCTAGCGGAGCGCTCAATCTTTCACTGAGCAACGAAGCAGAAGCAAGCGCCGAAAACAATGACAACAATAATGCCAAAGTCAGGGTAACGCTGTACAACCAAGTCAGCCCCTGACGGGACAACGAAAGCTCCTGATAATCTTCAATCCCTTCCTGAACGCGCTCAGCATCTTTTGCCAATTGCAGCGGAACAGGCTGCAGAAGCTGAAGCATTTGAATATCTTCCTTAAGATTCAGCACATTAACAGGAACGACTACACGGAGGTACAACCCTTTATCGATAATGGACTCAACTGCACTATAACCCTTCTGAATTCTAATTTGCCGCATCACCATGGCGTTAGGCACGCCTGGAAAAAGTGTTAAATTATTTTCACTAGAAAATGCAATGATTCTGCCATCTTGGCTAAAAAGAGTCGCTTCTTCAACTTGAGATTGCAGAAGTAACTCATTTAGCACGAGTAAAGGCGGATTCGAGGATTCCGAGGACAACATTAATGCGGTTGCCTGCGCTTTCTTTTGCAATTCACCCAGCAGGCTGTCAAGCATAGTGTGACCGAGATTTAAACCTCCCTCAAGTGCCCGCTCCACCCTTACATCAAACCAAGATTCAATACTCTTTCCGAGAAACTGTACCGATACGGCATAAACCAGAGCACCGGGAAGTATCGCCATCAATGAAAAAATTACCATTAACCTTAATGCCAATTTTGAACCAAACACACCTGATTCCAGTCTCCGCCTGAATCGCCAGAGCGAAAATCCCACAATAATCATGAGGAATGCTACAAAAGCAATATTAATACCCAGTAACAAGCGATATTTGTGTTCAAAAAACTCAGTATTGGCACCCGCTGTGGCAAGCAGGAACAACATGACCGCTCCCACTCCTGCACCAATAATGAGCACATATTTCATTAGTGGCCTTTTATGAACAGCGGCTGCTCAGGTGTCGGTAGCTTCATACGCCACTCCAGTTTTTCCGAGCTCAAATTCCATTGATTGGAACCTATTGCTTCCACTTGAAATGGTTTAGGCATTCGGGTCAGATCAAGCCATACTCGTAGCGAAGCAATATATTCCACATCCTGCCTTAGCTCAGATTTAATACTGACCGGAAAATCATGCAATTGACCTAGCGCCTGCAGAGCTTCTTGCAGCGTATTAAAGCTCTGCGAATAAGATGGATAATTCAAATGATATTGGCGTGTAAGCGCATAATACCTCAATCCAACTCTTAACTTACTACGAGCGACCTCATCGTTGAGCCAATACCAGCGCGAATCAACCAAACTGAATTTAGTCGCAAAATAAAGCACAACCCCTTTCTCAAGGGCTTGTTCCAAAGTTGCATTGAGAATAATCTCAGAGTCGACGCTGATAAGGTACGCTTGGTTGACCGCTGCCAAATTGACAGATTTTATTTGAATACTACCCGCTTGTGCGGTTGTAGCTGGTAGGATAAAAAACAACGATAAAAAAATAAGTCTGACTTGCAGCAACCATACTTGCCACGTATTTTGATTAAATTTTCTGTAACAAACTATAAAAGAATCCATCATGTTGAATATTGGGTAACAATTGTCCCTTGCTCAATGTAGCTTCAGCTAGCGGTAATGGCATTGCATCGGAATGATGTTTAAGAAATTCCTCTATCTGCATGCTATTTTCTTCTGCGAAGACTGAGCATGTTACATAAAGCAACTTACCATTCTTATTTAAAATTTTCCATAAAGCATTCAGAATTGCCTGTTGATTTGTTGCAAATTTAACCAGATCGTTCTCACGCCGCAACCATTTGATATCGGGATGCCGGCGTACTACGCCGGACGCAGAACATGGCACATCGGCCAAAATACGATCAAACGGCTGTCCATCCCACCATGACTCAGGACGTGATGCATCACCACAGACCAGCCGCTCGGCTGTCATTTGCAGTCGTGTAAGGTTCTGCTGAATGAGCGCAAGTCTTCCCGCGTCATTATCCAGCAGTGTCAACATCACATCTGCTACCTCCAGCAAATGCATACCCTTACCGCCCGGAGCAGCGCATGCATCCAGCACACGCATGCCGTCATGAACATCTAAGAATTGTGCTGCAAACTGCGCACCTGCATCTTGTACAGATACCAAACCAGCGCCAAAACCCGGTAAACCCTCCACGGCTACCGCTTTTTTTAAATGCAATGCATCATGATTTATCAATTCAGCACACAGCGACTTCTCGGCCAGTAGCTGGCAATAATCGCCTGCATTAGTTTTGCGCCGATTGACCCGTAATGTCATCGGAGGATGTTTATTACCAGCCTCCAGAATCGCTCGAAACTCATGTGGGTATTGTGATCGTAATTTGTCAATCCACCATTGCGGATAAGAATAGCGACCCGTATCACTCTCAGCCGCTTTTTTTAATAGGTTTTCACGCTGACGAATAAAATTACGTAATACCGCATTCACTAATCCTTGCATCCTTCTTCCCTGCACCAATGAACGCGAGGCCAAAACCGCTTTATTTACAATAGCATGCGATTGAGCTTTGCTATATTGCAATTGATATAAACTCACCAATAACAGATACTGCAGCTGTTTGTTTCGTAGCGGCCGCTCCAGCAATAAATCAAGAATAGCGCTTAATTGCCCATAAAAACGCAGTACGCCATAACTCAAATCTTGAATAGCTCCCCTCTGCTGCTTTGATAATACGGGATTTGCACGCCAAGTTTGCTGCAACACAGATGTCAGGCTTTCGCCGGCCATGACCTTACTTATCGCAGAGGCTGCGGTAAGTTGAACCCTAATCATACGTTACAGCAGAATGACTCTGTTTAGAAAAACACTCACCCACCTTCAAAGGATTACCTGGAAGAAAATCTGCTATCCCTAATTTCTTGCCGCCTGATTTTTGTATCACTTCAATCTGTAACATTCCGGAACCACACGCAACAGTGATATTTTCCCGGTTTATCGCGACAATTTCTCCGGGTACGTTTGCGTTTCCCATAATTGCCTGTGCCTGCCAGATCTTTAATAACATGCCTTGACAGTGACTGTAAGCTCCGGGAGTTGGATTATATGCCCGCACCATTCGATTTATTTGTTCCGCACTTTGTCGCCAATCTATTTCAGCTTCGTTTTTTGCGATTTTGTTTGCATAAGTAGCTTGCGCTTCATCCTGAAAAATTGGGATTAATCCGTCTTGCTTTAGTAATGTTAGAGCCTCAACAATACTTTGAGCACCCAACTCACTTAATCTATCGTGTAATGTCTGAGTCGTATCTGTCGGCGCAATACTCAGTTGATGCTTGAGTAACATTGCTCCAGTATCCAATCCTGCATCCATTTGCATAATTGTGACACCTGTTTCGGGGTCTCCTGCCAGGATGGCCCGTTGAATCGGAGCAGCACCGCGCCAGCGTGGCAATAGCGACGCGTGAATATTGACACAACCCATGCGTGGAATAGTTAGTACCGCTTCAGGCAATATTAAACCATACGCTGCGACCACCATTACATCAGCATTGCATGTCCGCAATTGCTCTTGTATTTCGGAAGTTTTAAGTGTCGGTGGTTGCAACAAAGTAAGACCATAATATTGAGCACGCTGTTTAACCGCACTGGCGGTATTTCTCATTCCTCGGCCTGCAGGACGGTCTGGCTGAGTTAAGACCAGGACAATTTCGTGATTTGCCTTGATCAAGGCGTCCAGTGCTATTGCAGCAAAAAGTGGGGTTCCGGCGAAAATAATTCTCATCCCAAGAGCACTCATCCCTCAAAAGTCATCTTCATCTCAGCCCGCATGTATGAATAAGAAAAATAATCTCAAGTATCCTGTGATATTTAAGTCGCTCTGCAGAAAATTCCCAGCCTTGTCATTACATGACGCTACGCTGTTTTTTCTTCAATTTTGCCAATGTTCGTGATTGTTTAAGCTGTGACCAGTATTCAATAAATACTTTTCCGGCCAAATGATCCATTTCATGCTGAATACATACTGCCAACAGTCCATCGGCATTTAAAGTATAGGACTCTCCGTCAACATTTAATGCCCTTACAGTAACCGATTCAGCACGCCGAACTTTTCCATAGATACCGGGAACCGACAAACAGCCTTCCTCGTAGTCAGAAACGCCATTACAAGCGGTAATTTCCGGATTAATCAATACCAGTAACTGATCATGCGTTTCCGAAATATCAATAACAATGATCCGTTCATGCACGTCCACTTGCGTTGCCGCCAACCCTATTCCCGGCGCAGCATACATTGTTTCAGCCATATCCTCTACCAATTTGCGTACCCTATCGGTAATGCGTTCGACTGGTGCCGCCACGGTGTGCAGTCTGTCATCCGGATATTGTAAAATTTTTAATATAGCCATAAAAAATGTATAGTGATAATAAATAATTACTTAAATTAGACCGTATCACGAATCAGTCATTCAATGTTTCTATAATTCGCCAGCGGAGTGATTCATGCAAAAAATTATTATAGCCGTGATTTTAGTTTTTGGTCTTCTTTCTACGACATCAGCCAGAACTGATAGTACTTTGCTACGCAGCGACAGTCCTGATCGTCATGTGGTAGTGCCAGGCGACACATTATGGGGAATCGCTTCTAAATTTCTAAATGACCCCTGGCGATGGCCCGAAATTTGGGGATTAAATAGGGAACAAGTAAAAAACCCGCATAAGATTTATCCCGGAGACATTGTTATCGTGGAAAGATCGCTGCAAGGCGTTCGACTACGATTAGCTGAAGATAGTAACGAAATCAGAACGATCAAATTATCGCCTAAAATCCGTATCGAACAGACAGCCACTGCCGCCATTCCCAGCATCCCCGCCGCTACCATCGAACCTTTTCTAAGCCAACCTCTGGTTATTGAAAAAGATGGGCTTACAAATGCACCTTACATTCTTGGCTCCAGCGATAATCGCGTTGTCCTAAGTACGGGCAATACTGCTTATGTCAGCGGCTTACCCAAAGATATGGGCAACGCCTGGCAGCTTTTCCGTTCCGGCAAAGCATTCAAAGATCCGGACCAGAAAGGCCTAATTCTGGGTTATGAAGCGATATACCTCGGAAATGCCAGGGCCGAAGCCTTTGCCGATGTAAGCACCGTGACTATCACACTTGCTAAGGAAGAAATCCTTAAAGGTGATCGCTTAGTACCTGCTCCTGACATTATATTTAACAATTATGCACCGCACGCACCGGACTTTTCTATTAATGGTCGCATCATTTCAGTGTATGGCGGTGTCACCGAAATAGGCAGAAACGCTATCGTCACGCTCAACAAGGGCAAATTAGACGGCCTGGAAATGGGTCACGTACTGGCGATTTACCGAAGAAGCCAAGCTAAATCCCTACAGGGAGAAATGGTACAACTACCCGATGAAAGAACAGGATTGGCATTTGTGTTTCGTGTCTTCGATAAGCTATCCTACGCGTTGGTCGTTCAAAGTACGCATTCAATCAGAATTTTGGATGCCGTTAAAACCCCTTAAATATCCCTAATATCATGTAGTTATGTCACATCCGGCAGATATCGAATCATGGCTAAACCTTTGCCTTATTGATGGCCTAGGCGACGAAGCCATTCGACGGTTACTGGTTGCATTTGGTAACCCTGCAGCAATCTTGTCCGCAGATATTACTGCGATTGAACGCATCGTAAAAAAAACCGTAGCCGAGCGCATTATGCAAGGAGCAGACCGCAATAAAATCTCAGCAGCACTCAAATGGTTGGAGGATCCGATAAATGCTGTCGTGACGCTCGCTGATCCGGATTACCCAGCACAACTGCTTAATATAGCCGACCCGCCTCCATTAATCTATTTCAAAGGACGGCGCGAATTATTACAACTACCCGCACTGGCAGTCGTTGGCAGTCGCAATGCTACGCCACAAGGCTTATCTAATGCTGAAGTCTTTTCAGAAGCTGCCAGTAATGCCGGTCTTTGCATCGTTAGCGGCATGGCGCTTGGTATCGACACCGCCGCTCATCAGGGAGGGTTACGGGGCTCAGCTGCCAGTATGGCTATCGTCGGTACAGGCCTGGATATTGTATATCCAGCAAAAAATCACCCCTTGGCTCACAAACTGGCAAAAGAAGGCGCATTAATCTCTGAGTTTCCACTTGGAACACCTGCAATTGGCAGGAACTTTCCACGCAGAAACCGCATTATCAGCGGAATAAGTCAAGGTTGCCTAATAGTGGAAGCAGCACTGCGCAGTGGCTCGTTGATTACCGCAAGACAGGCATTGGATCAGGGGCGCGAAGTCATGGCAATTCCCGGTTCGATTCATTCACCTCTATCCAAAGGATGCCACGCTCTGATTAAACAAGGCGCAAAGCTCGTTGAAAATACACAAGACATTTTTGATGAATTGAACTATCTTCCATCAACCCATAACAAAAATAGTGTAGAAAAAATTGCCGATAAAAACTCAACTGAAACCACAGCATTACTCAAATATCTAGGTTATGATATCGTTGATATCGACACGTTGTGCGCCCGAAGCGGCTTGACGACTGAAGTGGTATCAGCCATGCTATTAATGCTTGAGCTTGACGGTCAGATTAGCAGTTTACCCGGTGGATGCTACCAGAGAATTCAATGACATCTCACAATAATCAATCAACGCTGCTAATTCCGTATTGATACTCATAACTTATTTATCGTAAATTATGTTCGACATACTTATTTATTTATTTGAAAATTATTTTGATTCCGGCAGTTATCCGGATTCAGCAACCTTAACCCGCAAACTTTCCATGGCTGGCTTTGCAGATGAAGATATTACTGAAACTCTTGATTGGCTTTCAGAGATAGCAAAGCATGATACCGGAAATTATTCAGCCCGCTTGATTGAAACTGATTCCTTCCGCTGTTACACAAACTACGAAATGGACAAAATTGATACCGAAGGCCGAGGATTCATTTGCTTTCTTGAACAAGCCGGCATCATTAATCCATTACAGCGTGAATTATTGATTGACCGTGTTTTGACAATGGATGAACATTCCTCCAGCCTTGAAAAAATCAAATTGATCGTATTAACGGAACTGTGGATTCAGAATCAACTCACAGACGACGCCATACTAGAAAAATTATTAATCGTCAGTGACTCTCATTTCCGGCACTAACACTGACTCTACGTCGTATTTGATTTCACCATTCTATTCGTATGGTATAACTACAATAGTCGGCAACTGCTTTTTTCTGACAATTTCATGAGTAAATCATTGATTATAGCTGAGAAACCATCCGTAGCGGCTGATATTGCACGGGCACTAGGTGGCTTCACCAAACACACGGATTATTTCGAGAATGATCAATATGTTGTGTCTTCAGCGATTGGACACCTCCTCGAATTGGTAATTCCGGAAGAATACGAGGTAAAACGAGGAAAGTGGAGTTTTGCAAATCTTCCTGTTATTCCCCCCCATTTTGCTCTCAACCCGATCGAGAAAACCTCCACCCGCTTGAAGCTTCTAAGTAAGCTTATCAAACGCAAAGATATTGACACGCTCATTAATGCTTGTGACGCTGGTCGTGAAGGCGAACTGATTTTTTATTACATCGCGCGTCATGTCGGCACAAACAAACCAATCAAGCGGCTTTGGTTACAATCGATGACCCCCGATGCAATCCGGGAGGGATTTACCAAATTATTGAATAATTCAGAGGTGGAATCTCTTGCCGAAGCAGCAGTTAGCCGATCAGAATCTGATTGGTTAGTTGGCATTAATGGTACGCGCGCCATGACCGCCTTTAACTCTCAAGAAGGTGGATTTCATAAAACCACTGTAGGCCGCGTACAAACACCAACATTAGCCATTCTTGTCGAACGTGAAGAAAAAATAAAAAAATTTCACACCCAGGATTTCTGGGAAGTTCATGCAACATTTGCAACTGGCACCGGTAATTATATTGGCAAATGGTATGATGAAAAATTCAGTAAAGATAAAATCAATCAAGAACTTAAACCTGACCGATTGTGGGAGCATGAGAAGGCTGTAGTCATTCGTGACAAATGCCGAGGAAAGTCTGGTCACGTTAGCGAAGAAAGTAAACCCAGCAAAGAAATTTGTCCGCTTTTATACGATCTGACTAGCTTGCAGCGCGATGCAAACAGCCGTTTTGGTTTCTCAGCAAAGGTCACACTCGGATTGGCACAAGCTTTATATGAGAAACATAAGGTACTGACTTATCCGCGTACGGATTCTCGCGCACTACCAGAAGATTATATTGCAATTGTAAAAGACACTTTGCAAAGCCTGGAAAATACACAATACGGAAAATTTGCCACGCAAATTCTGGCAACTAACTGGGTGATTCCCAACAAGCGCATATTTAATAACGCTAAAATCTCAGATCACTTTGCCATCATTCCAACTTCGCTCAATCCAACAAAATTAAACGAGGCCGAGACAAAACTATATGATCTGGTCACAAAACGCTTCATAGCGATTTTTTTCCCAGCGGCAGAATTTTTGATTACCACACGCATCACACGCGTAGAAAATGAACCCTTCAAAACAGAAGGTAAAGTCATGATTAATCCTGGCTGGCGCGCTGTTTACGGCCAATCAATTAAGACAGATGACGAAGAAGGCGATACCACGCTTGTTGCCATTACACCGGGTGAGCCAGTCGCCACTGAAGAAATCGGCATTATCGCCAATCAGACCCGCCCGCCAGCAAGGTTTACTGAAGCCACTCTTCTTTCTGCCATGGAAGGAGCGGGCAAATTGGTAGAAGACGAAGAGCTGCGTGCTGCCATGAGCGCAAAAGGTTTGGGCACACCGGCAACACGCGCGGCTATCATCGAAGGCCTAGTTCTGGAAAATTATTTGCAGCGAATTGGACGGGAGCTTCATCCGACCGCCAAAGCTTTTTCATTGATTACATTACTTCGTGGACTTAAGATTCCAGAACTTATTTCACCTGAATTAACAGGTAATTGGGAATTTCAATTACGTCAGATCGAACAAGGGAATTTAAAACGTGCAGCATTCATGGAAAAAATCGTCGAAATGACGCGCCATATTGTGGAGCAAGCAAAGACTTCCCGTGGTGAAACTATTACCGGCGATTTCTCTACACTTAAATCGCCCTGTCCGAAGTGTGGCGGCACGGTACACGAAACTTACAAAAAATTCCAATGCCAAAAATGCGATTTTGCACTCTGGAAAATTCTGGCCGGACGTCAATTTACGGTTGAAGAAATGGAAACCTTGATTACGCAGCATCAGGTCGGTCCACTACAAGGCTTCCGAAGTAAAATGGGATCACCGTTCAGTGCAATTATAAAACTCACTGACACGCTGGAAATGAAATTTGATTTCGGCAATGCTGAAGAACAAGAAGCAATCGATTTCAGCGAACAAACACCCTTAGGCAAATGCCCAAAATGCAATCATGCAGTCTATGAGCACGGTTTGCATTATGTTTGCGAAAAATCCATTGGCGTTAATCGTACTTGTGATTTCAAGACAGGGAAAATTATCCTTGAACGCCCAATCGAGCGTGAACAGGTCACTAAGTTATTGGAAAGCGGAAAAACAGACTTACTCACAAAATTTATTTCCAAAAAGGGCAGGCCTTTTTCTGCCTATCTGGTAAGAAATAATGACGGCAAAATAAGCTTTGAGTTCGAGCAAAAAACACTTAAAAAAGCAACTGAAACAAACTCAAAAGCAAAACAATCAAAAAAACAATCGGCCCGTAAAACAGCTTCATAAAAATACAGGCCGGGTCATTTTATATCTACACTCTTCGTTTTTATTCTCAGTACATCCAATTAATGCTTGAAAATCAAGTGGATGAATTTTTGTTATTTAAATGTCAGGAATAGAAGTTAATGATGTATTTAATGATTCCTCCAGAACCCATAATAATCATAATGAGTCCGCCAACAATCGCAGCACCTTCTAAAATAATAGAAATAAATGCTCGTGCAGTATTGTCGAATTCTTCTTCACCTAATAAATTTTTTCGCTTTTCTCTACGGTTCTTCACCCATAACTGTAGCCAGATAGCAACAGGGATGGTCAGCAAAGAAAACATCAAAGCAATTTCAGCATCTTCCATTCATAAGCCTCTTTTTTGTAAAAATAGTACAACCGTTTTGTGATTTCTTATTATGGTTCAATCGCTCTACAAGTATCAAAAAAATCAGATAATACACTTGTCTGTAAATTGATTGTGATAGATTACCTTATTCAAGATCTTTTAATAAAAAATTTTACTATTCTAGTTAATTCGACTCAAAAATTATCAAGAAAACAATAACGATATCATCAATCAATTTTCTACGGCAAATATCATGACATGGCTTGATCTTCCATACGTCAAAGCAGCACGCGGTATTGTACAATTACCAGGATCTAAGAGCATTTCCAACCGCATTCTATTGCTTGCCGCGTTGGCCCAAGGCACAACGCATATCCACGACTTACTGACTTCAGATGATACAGCACGCATGCTAGATGCACTCGTCAAGCTGGGTATTTCGGTCGCGCAAACCGATACAAATGACTACGATATCACCGGCTGTAAAGGCACATTCCCCGTTACCCAAGCTGAATTATTTCTTGGCAATGCCGGCACTGCTTTTCGTCCATTGACCGCTGCGTTGGCACTTATGCACGGAAACTATCGATTATCGGGTGTGCCGCGCATGCATGAACGTCCGATTGCCGACCTGGTTGATGCATTACGGCAACTGGGAGCAAATATCACTTATTCGGGCAGCCCAGGCTTCCCACCCCTTGAAATCAAGCCTTCAAATTTACCGAATGACAGTGCAACCCTGCTAGTTACCGTAAGAGGCGACGTCTCCAGTCAGTTTCTGACCAGTTTACTGATGGCGCTGCCGCTTAGTCAGAAAAAATCCATCATCCATGTATCGGGCACTCTGATTTCACAGCCATACATTGAACTAACGCTTGCTCAAATGCAACGGTTTGGCGTAATAGTCGAACATTCCGACTGGCAACAATTCACGATACCCGCAAAGCAAAGCTACCTTAGCCCTGTTCATATTGCAGTTGAAGGTGACGCATCGTCGGCTTCCTATTTTCTCGCAGCGGGTGCCATTGGACATGGCCCAATTCGTGTCCAAGGAGTGGGACAGGATAGTGTACAAGGCGATGTACGTTTTGCAGCCGCGTTGGAAATGATGGGTGCAAAAATCACCATGGGAAAAAACTGGATAGAAGCCAGAGGCGCAGATGTTAACTGCAGCGGCAAATTTCTGCATGCCATTGATTTGGACTGCAATCATATTCCGGATGCCGCGATGACGCTGGCGGTAACCGCATTATTTGCTGAAGGTATTACAACATTACGCAATATAGCAAGCTGGCGTTTGAAGGAAACCGATCGCCTTGCAGCCATGGCAAATGAATTACGCAAGTTAGGCGCAATTATCGAAGAAGGTGTTGATTACTTACGCATTACGCCTCCAGCAAACGGTTTAATCCCTCATGCCGTCATCGATACTTATGATGATCATCGCATGGCGATGAGCTTCTCATTGGCATCATTTGGAGCGCCTGTACGCATCAACGATCCTGGTTGTGTCGCAAAAACTTTTCCCAATTATTTTGAAAAATTCTCACAAATCACTGACGTATGAGACATCAATACCATTTCATTTTCCACCATAACCTACGATTCTTAACTTACACATGCATAATAACGACATTCCTGTTATAACTATCGACGGGCCTTCAGCATCAGGTAAAGGCACAATCGCGCAGTTGGTCGCCGCAAAGCTGGGGTTCCATTACTTAGATAGTGGCGCACTTTACCGGTTGGTTGCTCTCAAAGCAGCACAATCTCACACGCAAATTCAAAATCATGACTTGCTCACAGACATTGCCAGAAATCTTGATGTAAAATTCAACGGTCAAGACATTTATCTAGACGGCAAAACCGTTACCGATGAAATCCGCAAGGAAGAATGCGGTATTCTGGCTTCGCAATTAGCCGCTTACCCGGAAATTCGCGAAGCGCTTAAAGAACGTCAGCGTGAATTCTGCCAGCCGCCCGGTCTCGTTACAGACGGACGCGATATGGGGTCTGTCATTTTTCCCAATGCTATTCTGAAAGTATTTCTCACCGCTAGTGCCAGAATTCGTGCGCAAAGGCGATATAACCAGTTGATAGAGAAAGGAATGAATGCTAACATCGCCAACTTATTGCACGATATCGAAAAACGTGATGAGCGCGACAGTAATCGCAGCATTGCGCCTTTGCAACAAGGTGCTGATACGAGATTACTTGATACAACATCACTCACTATATCCCAGGCTCAGGATACTGTTTTGTCCTGGTATAATGAAATTTGTGCAAGAACTCGCGTATGAGCGGAAAATAATCCTATTTTCTTTGCGAGGCATTAGAAAGTACAATTATTATGTCTGTTTAAACACTTTATTAACTAACCCTGCCCGCTTGGTGCAAACTAAGTCAAGGCATTATCAGGTATTCTTATATAATGACTAATTCTTCCACTGCAACTAATTCCCCAGAAAGTTTCGCCGATCTCTTTGAAGAAAGCCTCTCCCGCCAGGAAATGCGCGTTGGTGAAGTAATTACCGCTGAAGTTGTTCGCGTCGACTACAATATTGTAGTAGTTAATGCCGGACTCAAATCAGAAAGCTTCATTCCTGTCGAGGAATTTAAAAATGACCGTGGCGAAATTGAAGTTAAACCAGGTGACTTTGTCAGCGTAGCCATTGAATCCCTGGAAGACGGATATGGCGAAACACGTCTCTCACGTGACAAAGCTAAGCGTCTGACGGCCTGGCATGATCTGGAAGAAGCTATGGAAAGTGGAAAAATTGTTACCGGTATGGTCAATGGTAAAGTTAAAGGTGGTTTGACTGCAATGATTAACGGTATTCGCGCATTTTTACCGGGTTCTTTGGTCGATATCCGACCCGTCAAAGATACAACACCTTATGAAAACAAGGAAATGGATTTCAAGGTCATTAAACTTGATCGTAAACGCAACAACGTTGTAGTTTCGCGCAGAGCGGTGTTAGAAGCAACACAAGGCGCTGACCGTGAATCCTTGTTATCCAATTTGCAAGAAGGCGCAATCGTACATGGTGTAGTCAAAAATATTACCGATTACGGCGCATTCGTTGATTTAGGCGGAATTGATGGCTTGCTTCATATTACCGACCTGGCATGGCGCCGCGTAAAACACCCATCAGAGGTGGTAAATATTGGCGATGAAGTAACTGCCAAAGTACTCAAGTTTGACCAAGAGAAAAATAGAGTTTCGTTAGGCTTGAAACAGTTGAGCGAAGATCCATGGGTTGGCCTTGCACGACGTTACCCAGCGCGCACCCGTCTATTTGGCAAAGTGACAAATCTCACTGATTACGGCGCATTTATCGAAATAGAGCAAGGCATCGAAGGACTCGTACATATATCTGAAATGGACTGGACTAATAAAAATGTTTATCCATCCAAAATGGTTCAATTAGGCGATGAAGTCGAAGTAATGATTCTTGAAATTGACGAAGAGCGCCGCCGTATTTCTCTAGGCATGAAACAATGTCAACCAAACCCTTGGGAAGAATTTGCTGCAAGCCATGAAAAAGGTGACAAAGTCAGTGGCCAAATTAAATCAATCACAGATTTTGGCGTCTTTATCGGTTTACCAGGCAATATAGATGGCTTAGTTCATTTGTCTGATTTATCTTGGAATCAACCGGGAGAAGAAGCTGTTCTGAATTACAAAAAAGGCGATGACGTCGAAGCTGTAATTTTGTCAATCGATGTTGAACGTGAGCGTATCTCTCTTGGTATCAAACAGATGGAAGGTGATCCTTTTAACAGCTTCGTCGCTGAACATGATAAAAATAGCATTATCGAAGGCACTATTAAATCCATTGATGCTAAAGGTGCCATCGTTGCTCTGACAAATGACGTTGAAGGCTATCTACGAGCTTCCGAAGTTTCCCGTGACCGGGTTGAAGATATCCGCACGCATTTAAAAGAGGGCGATAAAGTTGAAACTATGATTATCAATATTGATCGTAAGAATCGCACCATCAATCTTTCAATTAAAGCAAAAGATAAATCTGATGAAACTACCGCCATGCAAAAAATTAAAGCTCCTGCAAACGCAGGTACTACCAGCTTGGGCGCTTTATTGAAAGCCAAAATGGACAGTAAAAATTCAGAACAATAAGGAAAAAGTTCATGACAAAATCCGAATTAATTACTCGGCTGGCATCCCGTTTCCCGCAGTTGGTTACGAAAGATGCGGAACTCTCTGTCAAAACAATCATCGACGCGATGGCAAAAAGCCTGGCCCAAGGGCAACGCATAGAAATCCGTGGCTTTGGTAGCTTTGACTTGAATTATCGGCCTCCTCGTGTTGGCCGTAACCCTAAATCAGGTGAAAAAGTGAAAGTACCCGAGAAGTATGTGCCGCATTTTAAAGCTGGCAAAGAAATGCGAGAACGCGTTGATTACAAAAGTAAAGAATAATGGCTTATTAAAATCAACGTAGAGGGTAATTAGATTTGATTAGCATTAGACTGATTACCCTGTTCCAATTAATTGGTTATTTATTAACTCGTATAGGCTGGACTCCACTATGATAAATTTATTCGCATGGCTTTTACGGATTGTAGTTTTTGTAGTTCTTGCTGTTTTTGCTTCAAAAAACTCGCAACCGGTTATGTTGCAGTACTATCTGGATAAAACCATTGAATTACCCCTTAGTGTTGCGTTATTGATATTTTTCGCATTGGGTATCCTTCTGACATTATTATTCGTAGGCCGCAACAATCAAGACTCCGATAGCTGTTAACACTTTACGAAGCTTGCTCAATGACTGATCCTCGTATCATAGTTGCGCTCGATTTCAACACTTCAACAGAAGCATTAAATTTTGCCAATAAACTTGATGCTCGTTTATGCCGCCTAAAAGTTGGTAAAGAACTTTTCACCGCTGCTGGTCCACGATTAGTTGAGAGCCTGATGTTAAAAGGCTTCGATATTTTCCTTGATCTGAAATTTCACGACATCCCCAATACTGTTGCACGTGCTTGCAAGGCCGCAAATAATCTGGGTGTATGGATGGTTAACGTGCATGCACTGGGTGGCCGGAAAATGCTCACGGCCGCGCGTGAAGCAATGCCACAAGCATCCTCTAAACTCATTGCAGTAACTCTGCTGACCAGCATGGATCAGGCTGATTTGGATGATATCGGACTGCAAGGCCATCCCGATGAAATCGTCGAACGTTTGGCGCAGTTAACACACGATTGTTCTTTGGACGGTGTGGTTTGTTCGGCACTGGAAGCCACTCGACTAAGGCAATTGCTGGGAAGAAACTTTTGCTTGGTAACGCCGGGTATACGCTCGGCGGGGAATCAAACCAATGATCAGAAAAGAATTGCAACGCCTCATCAGGCAATTCTTAATGGATCAGACTATTTAGTCATTGGCAGACCGATTACGCAAGCGGCTGATCCGCTTTTAGCTTGCCAGCAAATCACTGCAGAAATAGCCGATTTATAAATTTCGAACATTGAAGCTATACAACCTTCTCTTTTCTTTGCACATAAATAAAAACCGCTCTTAGTTTCCCAAGAGCGGTTTTTTAGTTAAAACTCCGTTTAATTCTTTTGTTAACTATTAGAACACGAAGTCATTCACGTTAACATCGGCACCTGTTACACCTACTAACATAATGCGCCCGCCTCCGAAATCTTCGTTCTCGATGACCAAGTTACCACCAACATCGGTAAATGTCAGATCGTCGATACCGCCTAAACCAAAAGAAGACAAATCAATCCGGTCATCGGTCACATCACCACCAAATTCACCGCCATCAATCACTACATCGTTTTCAAATGCGGTAGTAAATTGAATAGTGTCGCGGAAACCTGCGGTTGCTAACAAGTAAGATGCTTCTTCGGCGCCATCGCCAAAATCAAAGGCAGTACCGACTACTTCACCAAGATTACCCAATGCGAAGGTTGTACCGTAAGCTAAATTGTTAGCATTCAGTTCAAATCCACCAGTTAAACCTGTTAAGTCAACGCTTTCCAGTTTTGTCGCATCATCCGCATCGGTAATATCGTCCACCACAACTTCAGCCGCACCAGCAAATGTCAGGGTTGTCACACCATCCACTTCAATCGTTGTGATTTCAGTGTTATCGGTGTCGGCTGCAGAGGTAATAGTAACCGTTTCGATACCGGTAGCATCTACACCAGCAAGCACTACAGGATCAACAGCTTCTTCCGCATTGATGAGAACATTCAATGCATCACTATCACCGGCGGAAGTAACTGTAACAGTACCTGTTTGACTATTTTTGATTTCAAGCCCAGCTTCACCAAGATTTTGGAGTTCAACATCGAATCCTATGTCAGCACCTAGAATTATGTTGGTAAAACCAAAATCATCATTATCAACAGCGATGGCTGCTCCGGCGGCGCCTAATTCAAGACTCTCAAAATTACTTACGCTATCAGCAGTCAAACCAGCGACATCGTCACCATCAGTCAGAGCTATCGTATCATCACCATCGCCACCATCAACGGTATCATCAGCGGTTAACAAGCCAGAACCAAATGCCACTCTATCGTTACCTTCACCTGCATCGACAGTATCATTTGCTGTACCTGCAGTTATGTCATCATCGCCTGAACCACCGGTTATGGTCAGATCAGCTGCTGCAGCTGAAAGATCAACAGTTACGCCACCACTATTACCTGCAGCATCAACCGTTTCTAATGCAGTGGTATCGACAACAGCTGTTAGTGAACCTGTTCCTGTAACAGTCAAACCGGTAATCGCATTAAATGCGGACACATCGACGAAGTTTTCACCGCTTGCATCAATGCTCATTGCTTCGATACTTGCTGCGTCGGTTGTCGATTGAATAACAGCATCAGTCGTATCACTACCTGCGCCTGCTACTGCCAATGAAAGGTTATCTTCAGTACCCGTCACATCATCAAATGTATTAATATCGGTTACTGACAAGCTATTTCTAACCCCAAACGTAGCTGCCAGCGGTGCTGTATCATAAGTCACTGTTAATCCAGAAGTGGAACCATTATTCCAGATTTGTTCAGCGCCACCCACATCAGCAAAATCAACGGTGGCATTTGCAGTAACGTTACGGATATTGATAACTTCTACATCATCGACTTGCGGTGTGATAGCAGCAGAACCATCCAATGTTGCATTGAGGGTATCCGTACCTGCGCCACCATCGATACTATCAACATCTTCCCAGCCTTGCACCAAAGTACCCGTCCCATCATTCTCCAATCCGCCATTGAAGGTGTCATTACCTGCCGTGCCTGTCAATGTGTCATCGCCAAAGGTAAGATCAAAAGTCTGACCAGGGTTCGGTCCTTGACCAACGCTATTCAAATATTCAATAGCTTCTGCTTCCGTTACAGGGAAAGTTGAAGATACGCCAGCCAAAACCGACAGCATCTCATCGGCGCTATCAGAAGCATTGTTTTCTGCGTACAATGCTGCAACTTGTACTTTATTAGCCAGCAAAGCAGCTGCATCAGCAAAGGTATCCGCAAATTCTTCTGGCAAATCACTTAGAAAATTAACAGCCGTGAAAACGATTTCACCAAAACCTGTACCGGCTTCAATTTGACTTGTGAAATATGATTGCGCAATTGAACCCGCACTGTCTGGATCGTCATCTGCCACCAAACCAAAATGATCCATCAATACATCCACTTGCTGATCTACAGTTACCTTACCCGCCAGAATGGTACCGGTAAATAATGAGTGAGCAGCCAGCAAATCAGCCAGATCCTCTATTGATGTGCCATCTTCAACTAAATTTGACAGTTCCGTCAAAACATTGCCGTCTGGCGATCCATTGAATAAGCCTACAACTACTTCCAAAATTTCATCGCGTTGTTCTGGTGATATAGCCATGGGAGCTCCCTTATATTGAATTGAATGATTAAAAATAATTACAAAAAGTAAATTACTTGCAAGTTTTTCACTTTGTCTCTATGTAGCTTCTGCGCCACCTTCACACACTACTAGCAGAAAATACCACAAAAGCCAAGCTGAAGTGCATTCTGCCCAAAACCAATAGGCTTTGCAAGTATCCAACCGAATATTCCATCAATATGTAGCATATTTACAACATTCATTACATCTATCAATACTCTATAAATAAAACTGATTGGCCCTCACATTAGCCTCCATACCATGAATTATATTGATCGATCAATCCATGCCAAAGAAAGCTTTATCAGGCTATTTCATTTTGATTATTATTCATCAAATCTGCGATAATACTTCGTCTTTTTTATTAACTCACTTCATTCTTTGACTATTTTCAGTTTTATTTCTGATAAATATTTCCATTTATAATATTTTGCGGAGCTTAAAGAAACACCATCCATTGATCCTGCAATTGATCAAACGGGAAATCACCGGACGTTATCGCGGATCGTTTCTTGGATTATTGTGGTCGTTCATAAATCCCCTTTTGATGCTGGCAATTTATACTTTTATATTTAGTGTGGTATTTAAAGTCCGCCTCAACCAAGAAATCAATGCATATTATGACGACGAATTTGCTTTTGCCTTGTTATTATTCGCCGGACTCATCATATTTAATTTGTTTTCCGAATGCATTTCCCGCGCACCTACACTGATTTTGACCAACGTTAACTACGTTAAAAAAATAATTTTTCCATTGGAAATCTTGCCATGGGTAACTTTAGGTTCTGCATTATTTCATGCAGGAATCAGCTTTCTGGTATTGCTTCTGTTTTTACTGCTCATCGATCATGCGATTCATTGGACACTCATTTTTTTGCCGATTATTATTTTCCCCTTGCTATTGCTCATCATGGGCTTTTCATGGTTATTAGCCTCGATCGGCGTCTTTGTCCGCGACATCGGGCAATTCATCGGCTTGATTCTCACCGCCTTGCTCTTTATGAGCCCTATTTTCTATCCTGCCTCTGCGTTGCCGGAATCTATCCGGGATTATTTATTCCTCAATCCACTGACTTTTATCATTGAACAAACGCGCCAAACGGTTTTATTCGGTCATTTACCTGATTGGTTTGGCCTCATTATCTATTATGCCATTGCTGCCCTCATTGCCTGGGCGGGATTGGCTTGGTTCGAAAAAACCCGTAAAGGATTTGCAGATGTCCTTTAATTACGCCAATTCTGATATAGCGATTAGTACTTATGAATTGTCAAAATGCTATCAGCTCTATCAACATCCCAAAGACCGTCTAAAACAATTCTTATGGCCGCACCGCTGGTGGGGTGCGCGGCAATACTACCGCGAACTTTGGGCATTGCGTGATATTAATTTGATAATCAGACATGGAGAAGTTGTCGGTATTGTTGGCCAGAATGGGTCAGGTAAATCGACATTATTACAACTCGTCTGCGGAACCCTGACGCCCACTTCTGGTAACGTACGGGTAAACGGGCGAGTAGCGGCATTACTAGAACTCGGCGCCGGATTCAATCCTGAATTCACAGGACGTGAAAATGTTTTAATGAGCGCCGCTATCATGGGATTAAGTCCTGCCGAAATCTCCCTGCACCTTGAAGCCATTATCGATTTCTCTGGTGTGCGCGATTTTATCGATCAACCTGTAAAAACTTATTCCAGCGGCATGTACGTACGCTTGGCATTTTCCGTTGCGATTCATGCAGACCCGGATATATTGATTATTGATGAAGCTCTATCTGTCGGGGACGGTGCATTTGCCCGTAAATCTTTTACCCGTATCATGCAAATGCGGGATGCAGGAAAAACAATATTGTTTTGCTCCCATTCATTGTTTCAAATTGAATCGTTATGTACTCGCGCCATTTGGATTGATCAGGGTCAAATTATGATGGATGGGGAATCAGCTAAGATAGTGTCGGCTTATCAAACATTCCTGGATCAGAAAACAAATGCTGCACTGGACATGCCCTTTGGACATGCCAACGCACCCATAGCAGATAAAGCCCACCCATTGGAAAGCGCACATCTGAACAAAGTAGCGCTACGCATAAACGATATGGAAACACAACACGCTACGCTGATGAGCGGTGAATCTATTCTCATGATTATAATTTCTTTTTCCTCCGATCCTTCCCTGCCGTGTCCAAATGTTGCTATTACACTGCAAACAAAAGATGGACGAATCGTTACCAGCAGCGCAACATGGGAGGACCAATTTACGATAGAGCGGACATTTTCGGGAAACGCTCAAGTTTATCTGAAGTTTGATCCAATACCGCTCCTTAAGGGGGAATATTTGCTAAATGCCTATCTGCTGTGCGAACGAGGCTTGCATCTATATGACTCAGCGGAAGGTGCCGCTTCTTTAGAAGTAAAACAAGCAAGTCGCTTACAGGGCTATTTTTCTATTCCTCATAAGTGGGAAAATAAAACTATTGCTACTGATTATGACTCAAGTAATTGACTACGATTTGACAAATTCCAATACACAACACTTTCGACAAAGCAAATACATTGCTGGCACTGTTCCAGCAGCAGCATCTCCTTTTAAAGATTTAGCTTTTCCACTCAATGTTTATGCTCAAGCTTTATTATTACAGGAAGGGACGGCTACGTACCTGCATTATGGATTGTTTCAGGATGACAAAACCAGCTTGCTGGCAGCGCAACAATTCTCAACAAATTTACTAATGTCAAGATTGCCTTCACCTCCTTGTAATATTTTAGAAGTTGGTGTCGGGTTAGGTACTACACTCTCATTGTTAAGTCAGCAAGGCTATACAATTCATGGCATTACACCTGACGCACAACAGATCGCTTTTATCCGCGATTCCCTTGGCTCAGATGCTCCCGTCAGTTGTCAATCGCTAGAAGCGTTTTCTGCGGCACCAGAAAGTCTCGATGTAATACTGTTCCAGGAATCTGCTCAGTATATCGACCCGCTCATCATTTTCAATCAAGCGTTGAATTTGCTCACTTTGTCGGGCAACCTTTTGATCATAGATGAATTCGCGCTGAAGTACGATCACGAGAATGCCGGGGGACTCCATTTACTCAAAGATTTCGTCGCGCAAGCACAAAGATTTGGGTTCGAGTTGATCGAGCGCATGGATTTGTCGGCCAAAGCAGTACCTACACTCGATCATTTACAGCAGATGATTTCAATTCACCGGCCAAACCTATTGAGTGAACTTGCCCTCAATAATGATCAACTCTCTCAACTCAATGAGTCGCTTAAAGTTTATCGTCAAAAATACGCCAGCGGACATTATGGTTATGCCTTACTACATTTCAGAAAAAAAACAATGCCCAAGTGGCGGTTGCAGCTTCTAGATAAAACACATACAGCTGATGTACTCAACCTTTTTAGTAAAACTTTTAATCACAACATGACACCAGCCATGTGGCAGTGGAAATATGAATCGAATACAAGCCGGGAACTGGGTATCTGGAAAGACAGCAAATTGATTGCTCATTACGGCGGGATGAGCCGAAAAATTCTGCTGTTTGGCCAATCGCAAATGGCTGTGCAGATTGGAGATGTAATGGTGGATCGAAACGAGCGCGGCATACTAACCAAAAAAGGGCCTTTTTTCTTGATGGCCGCAACATTTCTCGAACATTACATCGGATACGGCAAACCTTATCTCATTGGTTTTGGATTTCCTAATGAGCGCGCCATGCGAGTTGCTGAACGGCATGGACTCTATGCAGAAGTCGGACGTATGGTTGAATTTTCATGGAACGCCCGGATACCGGTCCCATTGTGGCGTACCCGTTTGCAACGGATAGATTCTGCACAAAGCAGTTTAGGTGAAATGGCTGTTACGGAATGCTGGCGCGGCATGGCCATTGACATGCGGGCGGCAATCATCGGAGTTCGCGACTGGCAATACCTGCAACACCGCTACTTTAACCACCCCAATCAGCAATACCACATTATTCTGGTAAAAAATCGCTTTGACGGACAAGCACGCGGTATTATGGTTTTGCGATATGACCCCGAAGGCTGCGAAATAATTGACCTCATTACCCCTCTCTGTGAAATTCCATTACTGATTACTCATGCCAGAAGATTGGCCAGCATTCATGGCATCACACGCGTGTTTTGCCGTATTACTGAAAATTTCGCCAACTATTTTGCAATTACTGGTGGAATGCAACAGAAATTGGATATCCGGATACCAACCAATGTTTGGAGCAGCGGTCCATCTTCGGATGAAATCAAAAATCACTGGTGGCTAATGAGCGGTGATATGGATTTCCGATGAGCCATTTGCTCAAGCCACCAATTACTAGCTGATAACTTTGCACGGTTACAATTCATGGAGAATGAATTGAAAGATATAATTTTTTCTGAAAACAACATGATTGAATTGATAACCATGAATTTTCGCAACTTGATGTAACCTGCTGCAGCCGGAAAGGGCATTTCTTGAATCAAATTGATCAATTGACAGAGACTGAAACCCGATTGAAAAAACCATCGCAGTTCATTTTACACCGGCACCGGATGCTGCAGAACGCGATGCTTCAATACAGTGACTCCGCGTAACTGCAGCCTGGCCTTGCAACATTTTTGATCTATACTCGTGGCGTTGGCGCATAACTTGAGAAGGTCAGCCAGAATCTTTGCCTGCAACTGAATACTCACGCAAACGTAGGGAAATTGCGCCCTCTTGACCGGAAATGGCTAGTAAGAAAAGATTTTTTCATATTAGCTTGCGAAAAAATGACTAAAATTACCCGGTCATTTGCAAACAATCCCGGAATTATTCCATTTAAGAGGCCCCTGCATCACTATGTTTCCGGAGTTTTTCTGCAAATGTGCACTTATAGAATCAGTCACTTAGAATAGCAAACTATCTATAAGGCCCGCGTTATGCAGAAGTCTCTTAAATTAAGAAATTTATGTGATTTAGAAAAGGTCGTTGACTGTCATTTCGCTTAATAGTGTTTTATTAGTCATTCACGTTAAAATAGCTGATTTTTGTTTGAGCAAGTATCAACTAAAAGCTGAGATTCATTTGGAAAATAAACTCGTTCCTTACCAAGCAATCGAACACATTCCCTGCACGCATGCGCTGGTTTTGGCCCCTCACCCGGACGATGAAGTATTCGGTTGCGGTGGTGCGATTATGCGCCATGTTGAACGGGGCATTTCCGTTAGTGTTATCGTGGCATCTGATGGCGCATATGGAGTCATTGAAGAGAAAATCCCCGAATACAGGCAACAGCGCCAGACGGAGAGTATCGACGCAGCCCAAATACTAGGTTATGGCTCGCCTGTTTTTTGGCAGTATCAAGATCGCCAAATCGATTATGGCGAAAAGCTGATAGGCGAAATTTTAACCGCTATCCGCAATAGCCAAGCTGACTTGGTTTACGCGCCTTCCATTTTTGAAATGCATCCGGACCACCGCATGCTTGGCATGGCAGCCGTGGAAGCCGTGCGTAGAATTGGCAAGGCTATACATATCGCATTATATGAAATAGGCATTCCACTGCGTCCCAATCAATTGCTCGATATCAGTGATCTGGTTGCGCGTAAAGCAGCCGCCATGGCATGCTTTGTTTCTCAGAATGCGCTACAGCCCTACGATCAGCATATTGCCGCTCTGAATCGTTACCGTTCCTATACTTTGCCTGTTAGCGTAACCGCTGCTGAAGCCTATATTTTGCTCGCTGCGGAACAACTGGTAAACGATCCCCTCTTTCTATATCAATCCGAGCATACTCGCCAAAGGGCTCTGGGAATCGCTCTGGATAGCCATGACGATATACCATTGGTCAGCGTCATCATCCGCAGTATCGATCGCCCTACACTATCGGATGCGCTCGATTCCATAGCGTTGCAAACTTATGCACACATTGAAGTCATTATCGTCAATGCCAAAGGTGCCAATCACCGCGAAGTAGACAATTGGTGCGGACGATTTCCCCTAAGAATAGTAGGCACTGAGGAACAGGCCGGCCGCAGCCGGGCAGCGAATATCGGCTTACAAGAATCAAAAGGCAGTTATTTGATCTTTCTCGATGATGATGACTGGTTTGACGCAGACCATATTGAAAGATTAGTACAGGCAAGTATTAATCACGCAGATATAAAGGTCGTTTATAGCGGCACAAAATGTGTTGATGAAAACAACCATCCCTTGCCGACTCAATTCACGACCCCATTCGATTCAACTCAACTCATCGCGGGAAATTATATTCCTATCCACTCCGCGCTGTTTTCCAGGGAGCTACTCGACCTTGGCTGTTCAGTTGATGAATCGCTTGAGCTTTTTGAAGATTGGGATTTCTGGTTGCAAGCATCGACATTCACCGATTTTCTTTTCATAGATAAATTAACCGCTGCGTACCGCATTTCCCGCCAATCCGGTTTTGGTGTTAATGCTGATGCCAGAAAAGCCGAGAAAGCCAGTTTAAAAATATACAATAAATGGCTTCCACGCTTACAAAACCGGCAACTCATTCAGTTAATGTCAATGGTGCGTCAAAACCGGCTGAATGAACAACATATCCAAGATCAACAGCTTCAATTCAATCAATTAAAACAACTAGTAAGCGATAAAGAGCAACACTTAAAGAATCTTGAACAACACATCAGAGATCAAGAACAGCAATTGCAAACCCAAAGCCAACGAATCAATGATCAGGACCGGCAAATCAGAATCCAATTACATGAAATCACCCATGTGCATCAACAACTATCCATTCAAATCAAAACACTTGAGGAAATTTTTGCTTCCAATAGCTGGAAAATCACCCGCCCGTTCAGAGCGCTCATTCTAAGCATTCGATGGTTGCGCGCCCTGGCCCAGAGAATCGTGTCGGCGCTTAGGTACTATGGAGGCGTTAAGGGATTGGCGCATAGAATCGGGGAAATTGTCAGGCAAGAGGGACTGAAATCATTATCCAACAAACTGACAAGATTTTTCTTACCTAGTCGAGTCGACAGTATTAACTCTTATAAAACTTGGATTCGTCGTTACGATACGTTATCGGATTCGTCTCGTGCCATCATGCGTTCACGTATCGAAAACTTTGAGATCAGACCGCTGATTTCTTTAATAGCGCCCATTTATAACCCCAAACCAGAATGGCTGACAGAATGCATCGAGTCCGTCCGGAAGCAAATTTATCCGCATTGGGAGCTGTGTATCGTCGTTGATGCATCTACCGATAGCGCAATTCGCCCTATTCTGGATCTGTTCAAACAACACGATGCGCGTATCAAAGTGGAATATCACTCACAAAAGCTGAATATTCCGGAAGCTTCTAACCGCGCATTAGAAATTGCGCGGGGCGAATGGATTGCGCTATTGAATCCCGAGGATTCTCTCAGTGAACATGCGCTGTTCTGGGTAGCCGATGCTTTGCAAAAACTACGTGAAGTTGCATGGATATATTCTGACGAAGATAAGATAGATGAACACGGCATCAGAACATCGCCGTACTTTAAGTGTAATTGGAATCGTGAATTATTTTATTCCCATAACATGATTGAACATCTTGGTGTATTTCATGCCCCTCTGATAAAGGAAACCGGCGGATTTAGGACTGAATTCCCGGGTTCCCAGAATTATGACTTAGCGTTACGTATCATCGAGCGCATTTCCGCATCACAAATTCATCACATCCCGCGCATTCTTTATCATCGACGAACACCGGCTCACAATGCAGGTCAAACCATGAGCGCCAACTCTGAAGCCATACTGACTGGCAAAAGAGCGCTTGATGAACACTTTCAACGTCAACACATACAGGCTATGGCTGAATTTACAGGCCATCACTATCGCATACGCTACGCCTTACCCGATCCTCAACCTCTCATCACATTGATCATACCTACCAGGAATGGATTACAACTGCTTCGCCAATGCATTGATAGCATTATTGAAAAAACTACTTACAAGCATTATGAAATTCTTGTTGTTGACAATAATTCTGACGATGCAGCCACATTGCAATATCTGCACCGATTAGAGTCTAAAGGAGAAGCCCGGGTACTAAGGGATAACCGCCCTTTTAATTATTCTGCTTTAAATAATAATGCCGTAAAATTCGCGCGCGGGGAATTTATCGGATTGCTGAATAACGACGTGGAAGTCATCTCCAGCGACTGGTTATCCGAGATGATCTCTATTGCTAGCCAGCCAAAAACCGGTGCCGTAGGAGCAAGACTCTGGTATCCCGATGACACCCTTCAGCACGGTGGCGTCATTTTAGGTTTGGGCGGTCTTGCAGCCCATTCCCACAAGCATCTGCCACGCCGTGAGGCTGATCAATTTGTGCGGGCGAGCTGCACTCAGAATCTTTCTGCAGTGACTGCCGCATGTTTGGTCATACGAAAATCCATTTATGAGGAAGTAGGAGGATTGGAAGAACAGCATCTGCAAGTGGCATTTAATGATGTGGACTTCTGCCTGCGCGTGCAAGAAGCAGGTTACCGGAACGTATGGACGCCTTACGCAGAGCTTTATCACCATGAATCCGCAACGCGTGGGCATGAAAATACTCCGGAAAAGAAAGCGCGATTTCATCAAGAAATTCAATTTCTTAAACAACGCTGGGGTAATTTATTGCTAAACGATCCTGCTTATAATCCTAATTTAACTTTAGACTCAGAGGATTTTTCTTTGGCTGCCCCCCCAAGAATAGAGCTGTTAATCAGTTGATAGATTTATCAAACACAGTATTCATGAAAAATTCTTATGATTCACATCAATATACTGATGCCTCATTCAAGCACAACGCCTTGAGCAACCTCATCTCCGCTGCTGCAATCCGCAAGCTTTAGATACGTTGAACTCAAGCATCATACCGATCATTGTTACTTATAATCCTGAGAAGGATATACTGCTGGCAAGTCTTAAGGCGCTACTTGCTCAAGCCAACACCATCATTGTCGTCGACAACGGCTCAAGTTTCCCCATCGAAGACATATTACAAAACCTTCCCAGTACCCAGGCAGCCAACATCAAGCTTCTTAAATTGAATCATAATTATGGATTGGGCAAAGCCTATAACGTTGGAATAATGTTGGCACGAAGTTTAAAAGCTGCTTTTATTCTCCTCATGGATCATGACAGCATCCCGGAGTCGAATATGCTGTATAAATTGCATAATGCTTTTATATGTCTCGAAAAACAGGGGAAATTGATCGCTGCAGTTGGGCCGCGCTATCGTGATTACCGTACTGACAGGTTATCCGAATTTGTAGCTGTTGGCTCATTTGGACTGACACGCCTGCGTTGCACTCATTCGATTCATTACGTTCGCGCCGACTTTATCATATCTTCCGGATCATTGATTTCATTGCGATCTCTCGATCAAATTGGCGATATGGATGAAGAATTGTTCATTGATCATATTGATACGGAATGGTGCTTTCGTGCAAAAGCCAAGGGTTTTGAAATTTATGGCGTTTGTGATGCGGCCATGCTGCATTCCCTGGGTGAACGACAGGTCCGAGTTTGGTGGGGGCGTTGGCGTTCCATTCCTTACCATCAGCCTTTCCGTTATTATTACATGTTCAGAAATAGCGTACTGTTATGGCAACGCACTTATATGCCCGATGCATGGAAGCGCGCGGACAAGATACGCATGCTTTATTTTTTATTATTTTTCATTATTGTGTCGCCTAACAGAATAGCTAATCTGTGTATGATGGTCAAAGGACTCAAGGATGGTTTCCTTAAACAATCCGGAAAACTATGAATTCGCATAAGAATATCAAATGGATATTGCAGCGCAAGATTTGCAACCAGTATCAGTAGTCATCGTGAACCATAACGCTGGCCCACTGATTATTGAGTGTGTCCGCAGAGCTCTGGATCAAGCGCAGGAAGTTATCGTGGTGGATAACGCATCCACTGACTCGAGCGCAAACGATCTTATGCATTGCTTTTCCCGGAACAGCCAATTCTCGATGATCCGTTTGGAGAAAAATTCGGGCTTTGCCGCAGGTTCCAATACGGGTCTGAATGCTACAACACAACCTTACATTCTTTTCCTTAATCCTGACTGCATCTTAGGTCCTGATTCATTGCGCATTATGGTCGAAGCAATCGTGTCAGAATCCGGAACCGGCATGGCTGGTGGATACTTGATCAATCCTGACGGTTCCGAGCAAGGTGGCGGGCGGCGTGCTATGCCTACACCGTGGCGAGCTTTCGTGCGCGCCTTTGGTTTATATCGTTTGGAGAAGTATTGGCCGCGGCTATTTTTTGACTTTCATCTGCACAAACAACCTCTGCCTAGATCCCCTATCGAAGTAGAGGCAATATCAGGCGCACTCATGTTAGTGCGGCGTGAAGCGGCTAACGATGCAGGTTGGTGGGACGAAGGTTATTTTTTACACTGTGAAGATCTTGATTGGTGCATGCGCTTTAAACAGAAAAACTGGAAAATTGTTTTTGTGCCCGATGCGCCGGTTACGCATTTTCAGGGAACCTGCAGTCACTCCCGGCCTTTCTTTGTCGCGTGGCACAAGCATAAGGGCATGGTGCGCTTTTATCGCAAGTTTTTCCACCAGCAATACCCTGGCGTGCTGATGGTAATGGTTATATCGGGTGTATGGTTGCGCTTTGCTGCCACGGTTACATTTTATGCAATGCGCAGAAGTTACCAGAAGTTGAAATTAAAACATGGATAAGCAACAAATAGGCGTATTAGGCGCAACCAGTCTGGTAGGTGAATGTGTACTCAAAAAATTAATGCACAACCAGAGACGTATCACAGCCTTTTCTCGCCGTCTGGTAACTCAGAACTGTCCGCACATCACGTGGCAGCGGCTTTATACCACTCAACCGTTAATCAAAGAGACCATGAGTAATAATATTCCATTGTGGATATGCGCTGCTCCGATTTGGATATTACCTGAGTATTTTGACCTCTTATTAGCGTACGGCATCCGAAGAATTGTTGTAATATCTTCCACCAGCCGGTTTACCAAAAATTCATCATCCGATCTGCACGAAAAAAAAATAGCCTCTCAATTGATTAAAGGAGAAGAACTCGTGCAAGTATGGGCAGCTACGCACAAGATTGAATGCATTATTTTGCGCCCCACCCTGATATATGGGTTTGGGCGCGATAAAAATGTTGCGGAAATCGCGAAATTTATCCGGCGATTCGGATTCTTTCCAATCTTCGGATCAGCCCACGGATTACGGCAGCCTATTCATGTTGAAGATGTTGCTTCGGTGTGCATCGATGCGTTAACTGCGTTAAATTTATCCAATTGCTGTTATAACCTGACAGGCGGTGAATCGTTAACGTATTGTGAAATGATTAAACGTATTTTTGCAGCGCTTGATCGTTCTCCCCGTCTATTGACAATACCGCTGTGGCTTTTCCGGATAACAACGAAGTGTTTGAACCGCATACCGCGCTATCGCCATTGGAACGCAGCTATGGCAGAAAGAATGAATCAAAACTTAGTATTTGATAATTCCGCTGCAAAGCAGGATTTAAATTTTTCTCCCCGTTCATTTAGACTGTCTGAAAAAGATTTGCCTGGTCAAAACTAACGAACGGAAATTATAATTAGCACAATTCAACATGCTGTAATTTTTGATATTTTTCAAACTTCTTTTATGTTTATAATTTTTTTATCATTTCATAGATGAAATTTAAATTCAAGGCTCCTCAAAATGAAGTTGCGCTAGCATTAGCCAGCTTTAAAAGCACTTTCCGCAACATAGGTGTATTCAGCGCGGTCATCAACATGCTGATGCTGATGCCGGCTATCTATATGTTACAACTCTACGATAGCGTTCTGACCAGCCGCAATGAAATGACGTTACTCATGCTGACGTTGATCATGCTGGGAGCCTACATTTTTATGGGGGCACTGGAATATGTGCGTCGCTTCGTCCTCATCAGAGTGAGTGCTCAGCTCGATATAAAATTGAATAAACGCGTTTATACCGCCGCTTTCGAGCAAAGCCTTAAGCAAGGTGACGGTAATGCCGGGCAAGCTCTGAAAGACCTCACTAATCTTAGGCAGTTTTTAACAGGCAATGCGCTTTTCGCTTTTTTTGATGCGCCGTGGTTTCCGATTTTTTTAATCGTGATTTTCATGTTTCACCCCATTTTAGGAGTATTTGCCTTATGCGGCACCTCGATCTTAATTACACTGGCGTATATTAATGAAAAAGTGTCGCATAAACCCCTGGCTGACGCCAATACAATGGCTATTGCCTCTACCAATATAGCATCCAATAATCTACGTAACGCCGAAGTAATTGAAGCAATGGGTATGCTGCCCAATATACAATCCCGCTGGTATAAACTGCATAGCCGTTTTCTGAATCTGCAGGCCGAAGCCAGCGAAAAATCTGGTATTGTTACAGCATTGTCGAAATCGTTTACTGTTGCGTTGCAATCACTGATGCTGGGGTTAGGTGCCTTACTGGTGTTGGAAAACAGCATTACGCCGGGAATGATGATAGCCGGTTCAATTTTATTGGGCAGAGCCATCGCGCCTGTTCAGTTGCTAATCAGCGTTTGGAAACAAATAGGCAGCACGCGAAGCGCCTATGAACGTTTAACCAAGCTACTCGAGCAAAATCCTGCCCGCGAAGCAGGCATGGCGTTACCCAAACCTAAAGGTACAATAAGCGTTGAAAATGTTACTGCCATACCCCCTGGCGGTAAAGTTCCGGTAATCAAAGGTCTGAATTTTTCACTAGCGGCCGGGGAAGTACTGGGCGTCATCGGCCCCAGCGGATCGGGAAAATCCACGCTTGCACGGTTGTTAGTCGGCGTATGGCCAGCAACGGCCGGAAAAGTAAGACTCGATGGCGCTGATGTCTATCTTTGGAATAAAGACGAGCTGGGGCCCCATATTGGCTATTTACCCCAAGATATCGAATTATTTGCCGGTACTGTTTCAGAAAATATCGCCCGGTTTGGAGAAATTGATGCAGAAAAAGTGATTTTAGCGGCTAAACGCGCTGGCGTGCATGACATGATTCTGAATATGCCGGAAGGCTACGATACACCACTCGGTGATGGCGGCGCGGGCTTATCGGGCGGCCAAAAACAGCGTCTTGGCTTAGCGCGCACTATGTACGATGATCCGTCATTAATTGTTCTCGACGAACCTAATTCAAATTTGGATGATGTAGGTGAACAGGCATTATTAGCCGCATTGATTGATTTAAAGAAACGCGGAAAAACAATTGTGCTCATTACACACCGCACCAGCATTATCAGTGTAACCACTAAATTACTCTTATTACAGGACGGCATGGCAAAAATGTTTGGTCCGACCAACCAAATTATAGAAAGACTTACTAAGCAGCAACAGCAAGCACAAAAAACTTTGCAATCACAGCAAGGAGCAAACAATCAAACCGTTCAGGGCCAGGCAGGCCAATCTGCCAGCGCAACAGGCTCAGAAAATAAACAATAAGATACCAACTAAAGAACATTGGCTTGTGAACAGGAATAATAATGAAGCTTGTCGCAAAAGATAAAGAAATAGTCATCGATAACGTTGCAATCGAGAACTCAAACCAGGTAGAAACGGATGAAACCGTGCATACCCGTTTAGGCTGGTGGATCGTTCTGGCCGGTTTTGGCGGTTTTGTCTTATGGGCATCTTTTGCTCCGCTTGACAAAGGTGTTCCGATCTCAGGGACAGTAGCCGTTGCTAGTCACTTGCAGGCGGTTCAACATCAAACTGGCGGCATTATTGATAACATATTGGTCAAAGAAGGGGATCAAGTTGAAGTAGGTCAGGTACTAGTACGTATGAACGATGTACAGATCAAAGCACAAGCTGAGATAACCCGAAGCCAGCTCTTTGCGGCGCGTGCTATTGAAGCGCGCCTGCTGGCAGAACGCGACGATAAGGATGCCATTGCTTTCCCCGAAGACTTATTATCACAACATAGTGATCCTCGCATCTCCAACAATATTATTGTGCAGAATCAATTATTCTCATCCAGGAAATCTGCGCTACGCCATGAAATAGCTGCTCTTAATGAAATTACTGCTGGGCTTAAGTTGCAGATACGTGGACTTGAAGCATCCAAGGTCAGCAAGAATCAACAGTTGAAATTTCTTGAAGAACAACTCATAAATCTGCGCGATCTGTCAAAAGACGGCTTTGTACCGCGCAATCGTGTGCTTGATGTCGAACGAACTTACACGCAACTCTTGGGAGAGATTTCTGCAGATACCGGTAATATTGGCCGCATTCAACGTCAAATCGCAGAATCCGAACAGCGCCGTATTCACCGGCTTGAAGAGAATCAAAAAGAAGTCCGGCAGAAACTATCAGATGTGCAACGCGAAATTGAAGCCTTGAGCAGCCGCTTATACGGACAAGACTTCGAACTGGCTAACATTGAAGTTAAAGCACCGGTTGCCGGTACCGTAGTGGGCATGAATGTATTTACTATAGGCGGTATCATAGGACCGGGATTTAAGTTGATGGATATCGTTCCACGTGACGATATATTAATTATTACAGGTCAAGTTCCTGTTCATTTGATTGACCGCGTACATGTCGATCTACATGTCGATTTGATTTTTACCGCGCTCAATCAGAAGAAAACACCGAATATTCCGGGTATTGTCACTCAGGTGTCTGCAGATCGCCTAACCGATGAGCGTACTGGGTTTCCGTATTACAATATCAAAGCAAAAGTAACACCAGAAGGCATGAAAATGTTGTTTGATCAGCAAATTAGAGCAGGCATGCCAGTGGAAGTATTTATCAAGACAGGCGAGCGATCATTGATGAGTTATCTATTCAAACCAATACTGGATCGCGTCCATTCGTCCATGAGTGAAGAGTAGTTGTGATAGCATTCATCCGCACAAAGCTTATTGTTTTAAGCTGCAGTATTCTATTTGGTCCAACTAGCCATGCATATGCCATGAGTTTGCTGGATGCATATGAAGCTGCACTGCAGCATGATCCAATCTATCGTTCTGCTCTTCATGAAAGCGAAGCTGGGCAACAGGCCGAAGCAATCGGCCTTGCAAGTTTGTTACCTAATCTTTCCATAACTCATTCGCAAAGCACCAGTAGCGGAACAATTACGCAAGGCGGTGTAACTCGATCGCTTGAGTTTGACAGTCAAGTCAGTACCCTGTCCTTACGCCAGCCATTAATTAATTTCGAGGCTACTGCCGGTTACCGTCAGGGAAAAGCACAAGCCGATTCAAGTCGTGCCAAGTTTACCGGACGAAGCCAGCAACTCGTTGTACGCTTAGTAGAATCTTATGTCGAAACATTGCTCGCGCAAGATCATGTCAGGTTAGCAGAAACGCAACTCAACTCGCTTGAAGAATTGAAGCGGATTAATGAGCGTATGTTAGAAAAAGGTGAAGGAACCACTACGGACGTTCTCGAGACGCAATCGAAACATGCGATCGCACAAGCACGCGTTATCGAAGCCAAAGATGCCTTGCAGGTGGCTCAACTCAAACTTGAAGTAATTGTAGGACAAAAAATAAACCAACTGGACCGCCTGGCCGACACCTTCAGTTCCCGTTCCATTCACTTGCAGGACTACGATAACTGGTATGCGCTCGCACTGGAGCGCAACGCTGAATTGGTTACACAACGTCACGCTGTAGCATCCGGAAAGGAAGAAATCAGAAAAACCCATGCCGGACATGCTCCACGGGTCGATCTGGTCGGCAGTTTAACACGCAATAAAGCAGGATCATTTATCACCGCAGATCGTGATGTCAGCTTGGGTACCATAGGCATCGAAGTCAATTTTCCGTTATATTCAGGAGGCCGTATCAATGCACTCACGGCACAAGCAAAAGCAAATCATGCACGCGCTGAGGCTGATCTGGATGCCATTACCGATAAAATAACTGTCGAATTACGTAACCAATATAATCTGCTACTCAGTGGCGTCAAAAAAATTGAGTCGCTCGAGTTGGCTGTCAAATCTGCTGAATTACTGGTTGCAGCGACAGAAAAAAGCATCCGGGGAGGCATAAGAATCAATCTGAATCTCTTGGATGCACAACAGCAATTACATACGGCACGCCGTGATCTCGCTCAAGCAAGATATGATTATCTGCTCGCCTATCTTCGCTTGCAATTGGCTGCTGGTACTTTGGTGCTAGACGATTTAAGAAATGTAGCCAGCTACTTTATTCCCCTGCTGCCACAGAAAAAATGAATCCGCATCACACTTCGCTAAAATTTAGTTATCTGCAAACTTCATCAAAAATTTCATCGTTTGCTGCCATTTCTAAGCTATTCATTGAATAATTATCGATAGAAGTGATTGATATCAATTCAAGCAGATAAAATTCGTAGCCGATTAGCATGCAGTAGCCAAACAAAATACCATACTTAACGTGCCTGACGCGTACGTTTCCTGTCAATGGCGCATTATGGTGAATAACGAGTAATAATACTGCTAATGCCGTGAGTGCAAGCTTAAAAGCAATAAACTTACCGGTATCATATTCGATCAGTATCGCCATTAACCTATTAAGTTCTTCACCTCCACTTTCCAGAATATTAAGTGTGAGCAAAGCATCTACTGCGCTTAGAATTAAAATCGCAATTACACACGGCATTAAATAATGATTTGCATAATAATCAACATATCCGGTTTTTGCATGCCCTTTTCTTCGTTCACCTACTCTTCTTCCAGCTTTGATTCCTAAATGAAAAAGGCAAAAGAAAGGCATACTTTGTCGACGATCCTGACAACGATTGTTTGATATTCCGGTTCTAAATGTCATATTTTACTTTCCCCATACTTTATTGAAATCGATAACAAACTAGAGTAAAAAAACAATTCTGTGAAATTCGTTTAAATCCGATTCCTGCAACAAGCTATTTTTACGACATTTTAATTAACAGAATCAATAGATCAAGAACTTATAAAAGGCTTTTGCAAGAATCCAGAATTTCCTGGATTCTATCTATCCATAACAATGGTTGACAGAGAAATATGTCATAAAATTAGAAGGATCAATGCCACCACCATGCCAGTACAAGTGCCCTAATAACAATAAAAAATAGCATACGGTTCCACGATCATACGCTCACTATTCGAGAAAAACACTTGCAATTTACCGCTTCAGTTAATTTAAAAATTTGTATTGACATCACCGCCTTAACAAGCTGTAATACGCGGTTCTATTGATAAAATAATATTAGAGAAAACATATGAAACGAACTTACCAACCTTCAGTTATTAAAAGAAAACGTACTCATGGGTTTCTTGTGCGCATGAGAACACGTAGCGGTGCAGCAGTAATCAGAGCGCGTCGCGCTAAAGGCCGCGCTCGCTTGAGCGTTTAGTTTCGTCTAAGTTTTTTTACATTTACTGAAATTTACCGCTTCCCAAGAAATTGCAGGCTACACAAAGCAACTGAATTTGCTTCGGTAATCGATTTAAAATACCGCGTTAGTGGTGACTTTATTCAAATTTATGCGAAGCCAAATGGGCTTGCTTTCTCACGAATTGGGTTAATCGTATCGAGAAAGACTGAGAAACATGCAGTTAAGCGAAATTGGATTAAGCGAATACTTCGAGAAATATTTCGTAAAAATCAGCATTATCAATGTAAGTGTACAGATAAAATGGATTGGGTAATAAGGGTGCGCCGCCCTGTTGCCAAAAACGAATCAATGGAATTGATTACTGAAACTAAGTTATTGATGTTTAAATTACAGCAATGTCACGAATACTAATTATCTTTATTAAACTCTATCAGTACTGCATAAGCCCTCTGATAATTCCTTCATGCCGCTTTAGCCCAACCTGCTCACAATATGCACTTGAAGCCTATAAAAAATATGGATTTTTACAAGGAACACGATTGAGTATTTGGCGCATACTGCGATGCAATCCTTGGAGCAAAGGTGGTTACGAACCTGTGCCATAAAAAATAAAGTAACTTAATTTCATAATTAACGTACAACTCATTCATGCAATTTGAGGCCACTTATTAATTAGCTATCTCAAGAAATATCGTTAATGCCCTAAGCCAGACAAGACTGTCAATTATTCTTCATTCAAAAATGGTATCGAAACCTATCAACCTGACCAGATAAGCAATGGAAACAAAAAAACTTGTACTCATCATTATTTTTTCTACTTCTTTGTTGTTTTTGTGGGATTCATGGCAAAAAGAATTATATCCACCTTCATCGCAAGTAAAAACTGGAGCTGTTGTTGATTCATCCAACCAACGCCACGATCCTTTACCTGTACCAGGAGATAGCCTAACCTCCTCAACAGAAGAATCGAGCAACAATTCTTCTGCCATTGAGGGCGCAAGCCCATCTATAACTCCTAATCTATTCGCCATAGGCGAAAAAATTAAAGTTACAACAGATATGATTGTTGCCGAAATCGACACGGCAGGAGGCGACATACGCCAGCTTGGCTTGCTGAAACATCCATCCCGGGAAGACAAAAATAGGCCTTACGAGCTGCTATTGGACAAATCTGCACGATTTCATGTGGCCCAATCGGGATTAATTGGCGATGGGCTTCCCAGTCACAAAACAAAATACACTGCAGACTCAACATATAACGGCAATTACGAACTAGAACCTGGGAAAGATAAAGTCGTCGTGCGCCTTCTCGCACCCGAAATAGATAACTTAAAAGTTGCGAAAATTTATACTTTCCACCGTGGCAGCTATGTTATTGATGTTGAATTTGAAATCACTAATAACGGTGAAACCGAGATTATTCCCTTTTCTTACTTCCAGATGCTGAGAGATTCCAATGAGCCAACGGGATCCAGTACACTGGTTCATTCGTATACCGGACCTGCAATGTATACGGAAGAAGAGAAATTCTTAAAAATAAAATTTTCCGATATAGATAAAAATAAAGCGGAGTATCCGGTTAATGCGGATAATGGCTGGATAGCCATGTTAGAGCACTACTTTCTAACCGCCTGGCTACCTACACAGCAAACCCCACGAGAATACTATGCTAAACGCCTAGCTCACAATCAATATACCGCTGGCGTTATTGCGCCGGTCGGTGTAATCGAACCTGGCCAAACCAAAAATATAACCATGCCTTTCTATGCTGGCCCGCAAGAACAAGAAAAATTAGCGGAATTATCACCGGGCCTGGAATTAACCGTCGATTATGGATGGTTGACGATACTTGCCAAGCCACTATTCTGGCTGCTTTCTTTTTACCATTCATGGGTTGGAAACTGGGGCCTGGCAATCATTCTTTTGACACTTACTGTTAAGCTCATTTTCTTTCCATTGTCTGCTGCTGGGTACCGCTCGATGGCAAAGTTGAGAGTTGTCACGCCTAAACTGCAACGAATACGCGAGCAATATGCTGATGATCGGCAACGCATGCATCAAGCCATGATGGAGTTTTACAAACAAGAAAAAATTAACCCAATGGGAGGATGTTTACCAATCCTAGTCCAAATTCCTGTATTTATTGCATTGTTCTGGACTTTGATGGCTGCCGTAGAACTTCGCTATGCTCCGCTGGCATTATGGATTACCGACATGTCGGTACCAGATCCGTATTATGTGCTTCCGGTGATTATGGGTATATCGATGTGGATTCAATCCAAGCTCAGTCCGACGCCGGCAGACCCGATTCAAGCAAAAGTAATGCAGATTATGCCTATTGCATTCAGCATTTTCTTTTTCTTTTTCCCAGCCGGATTAGTACTTTATTCACTCTGCAACAATATCCTTTCCATCGCGCAGCAGTGGCAAATAACCCGGATGTATGAAAACAAAGCTGGCGAAACTGGCAAGGATATAGATAAGAAAAAAAGAAAAGGTAAACCTGAATCAACTGCAGAAGAACCTCGACTTCTCGCGCCCGACAACAGGCAAACGGCCGAGAAAGGGACAGCAGATATTGCAACCGCGAATGGCGATCAAAGTGAAAAACCTGAAATCCAGCCGGCAGCAGCACCTGTCGCAGTTAAAAACAAAACACCTGCAAAAGCAAGAGGCACGGCTGGCAGGAAATCGAGGAAAAAATAATAAAAGCATTGCCGCTTATTCTGTATCCCGGATAACCGGTAATGACTGACGCTAGCCATCGAATTTTTTATGGTGAGCACTGATACTATCGCTGCCATAGCAACCCCGCCAGGCCGTGGCGGGGTCGGCGTAATCCGCATCTCCGGAAAAAATCTGGCAAAACTAATCGAAGCAATACTCAGAAAGCAACTTAAACCACGTCATGCTCACTTAAGTCAATTCCTGGATAGCGATAATCGAGTCATTGACCAGGGTATCGCGCTTTATTTTCCCGCACCCAACTCATACACCGGCGAAGACGTGCTCGAATTGCAAGGACATGGCGGTCCAGC
>SSFV01000111.1 GCA_008015565.1 Nitrosomonas sp.
CAAAAACAATGTCAGCAAATAGCCATTGCACGGGCATTGCTTAAGGACCCGCCCATATTGATTTTGGACGAACTAACCGACGATCCCGAGTTTGACAAATTACTCCCGGTTTTGGAAAAACTGATGCATAACCGCACTACGCTTATTTTTACACACCGTATCCCACAGCCGATGAAAATTGACCGAATCGTAGCACTAGAAAATGGGTACATTACAGAAAATATTAAAAGCAACTATTAGTTTGTAAGCCAACCTACCCAGCAGATTTCCCGCTCACTCTTCCATATCTTTATGAGTGCCGTTGGTATATTCCGGCACCCATTTTTTGAGCTGATCGCGCACCTCTTGATCATCCAGAACTGTGACTTCACCCAGCCACGCTATTAATTCAGACAACCAGTGCTCATCAACCTGACGAGCCTGAGCAATGCGCAATTTTTCATGTGGCGTGGGAAGCGTGTTTTCTGTAGCGGACAACAACTCTTCATGCAACTTCTCCCCGGGGCGTAGGCCGCTAAAAACGATACGGATATCTCCTTCGCTTAATCCCGATAAATGAATCAGATCATTTGCCAGATCAACAATTTTAACCGGATCTCCCATATCCAGAACAAAGATCTCGCCGCCCCCTTGCGTACCGCCCATCAATCCAGCTTGCAGAACCAATTGCGCCGCCTCCGGAATAGACATGAAATACCGGGTGATCTCTGGATGCGTGATCGTAATGGGACCACCTCTAGCAATTTGTTCGCGAAATTTTGGAATAACACTACCCGTGCTTCCCAGCACATTACCAAACCGTACCATCACGAAACAAGTCGGGTGTGATTGTTGCAAAGCTTGACATACCATTTCCGCCAATCGTTTTGTTGCACCCATGATGCTGCTTGGATTGACCGCTTTGTCTGTTGAAACCAAAACAAATTTTCCTACCTGGAAATTTATGGCAACTTGCGCAAGCACATAAGTGCCTAGGACATTATTGAGCAACGCTTGACAAGCATTTTCGTGTTCCATGAGCGGCACATGTTTGTATGCCGCCGCATGAAAAACAACTGAAGGCAGGAATTGCTTGAATATTTGGGTCATTCGCGCATGATCCTTGATATCACCAATAACAAACGACATGTTGATCTCAGAATAACGCGCTGCGAGCTCTTCTTGAATACTGTACAGTGCGAACTCATTAATTTCCAAAAAAACAATGCGCTCGGGATCATAAGCAATGATCTGCCGGCATAATTCCGAACCGATCGAACCACCCGCTCCAGTCACAAGAATAATTTTTCCCGTCAACAGGCTATGAAGACCGTCATTGTCCAGAACGACGGGAGCCCTGCCCAGCAAATCATCCAGTTCTATCTCGCGAATCTTTGATACTGTCGTCCTGCCACTGATCAAGTCAGAATAGGACGGCACGGTCATCGCTTTGACACCGATTTCGGCGCACATTTCCAAAGTTTGCCGGTGAATTCGGTGAGGGACAGATGGTATGGCGATGATTACGTGCCCCACATTGAGCTTTTGCACCCAATACGGCAATTCATTGATTATACCCAGCACACGCACCCCCTGTAAGCGAGTACCCAATTTTCTCGGGTCATCATCCAGCATCCCTACCACATGCCAATCACGGCTTCTAGCCAGGTCCTTAACCAGATTCATCGCTGTCCTGCCTGCGCCTATGATCAAAACAAGCTTCGCTTCATAACTTTCCAAGCCATACAAGCGGCGTTCTTTCCAAGCACGGTAAATCAGCCGGCTGCCACCCATAATTAATAACAGCAATAATGGAGCCAGTAAAATAACAGAGTCCGGAATATCGGAGAGAAAATTGAGCGGCCACAATACCAGCAATACGGTGACTGTACCGGCTAACACTGCGACAAAAATTCTTTTTACATCCGGCAAACTGGCGTAGCGCCATACCCCCCTATAAAGACCCAGCCATAAAAAAAAACTGGTTTGGATCAGCACGATCCAGGGCAGAATCTTCACTAGCAATTCCAGAGAAGCGGAAGGAATTTGAAAATTAAAGCGAAATAAATATGCGAGCCACCATGCGGCGGCTACCGCAAAAAAATCATGCGTGAAGGCAATAAAGGTACGAATTCCGAATCTACTTACGAACATGTTTATCCCCGACCGGAATAGCGTTTCTGACTGCAATCAAAAATATGCATCACTGTCAAATAAATACCTGCCCAGATAGCAACTACCCAATATTGTACCTTTAAATCGTGCTGACCTGCCCAAATCGCGCTTCCTCCGGTGGTAAGCATTAACACAAAACCCAATAACGCCATGTTGCGATGACCAAAACCTCGCTGAATGATGCGTTGATAGTAGTGCTCGCGATGCGCTTGCCACACCTTCTCCCCACGTATCAATCGCTTAAGGAGCGTTACTGTGGAATCCGCTAAAAACGGTGAAAAAATCAGCACTGGCAGCCACACTGACCATATATTCTCAAGCCATCCAACAATTCCCAGTACAGCCGCCAGGAAGCCCAATGGAATTGATCCGGAATCTCCGAGAAAAATGCGCGCTGGATAAAAATTATGCATTAAAAAAGCCAGTGCCGCGCTTGCAATTGTGAAATTGACGATTGCAAAATCAAAATGCCCGGTCAAATATGCAAATAAGCCGTAATATCCAAAACCAATAACCGCCATCCCTCCCGCAAGACCGTCGGAACCATCCATAAAGTTATACGCGTTAGCTATCCAAATCACTGCAATGATGGTACCCAATGTAACCATCCAGCCATAGTCGTGGAACACATGCGCCAGAGAAAATCCAATCGCTGCGATACCCTGTATTAACAACCGGCACCAGATCGGCGCATGCCAGATATCGTCTGCAAGTGACACCAGAATCAGCAAGCTGACACCTATCCAAACCGATACCGGTATTAACAGGGAAAACAATAACCATGCAGTAATCACCCCTAGGAATAGACCTAGACCGCCGATTCGAGGAACAGGAATCGTATGCAGAGAACGAGAATTCGGGTAATCGAGCATCCAGTTAGGATTGCTCTTAATCAACCATAGAATTGAGAAAAAAGTGATGGTAAATGATAACGATGGCGCTGCTACCATTGATATAGAAAAATCCACAAACATAATGACCCGGTCATCCGTTGTAGGTCAATAAAAAACACACGCTACTTTCTTATCATTATTGACAAGAAAGTAGCAAAGCAGCACCAAGACTAGGCAGATACGAGTTCCGGCATAACGTTAAAACATCGGATTAGCCGCATAACTCCGATGCGCCGCTGCAGCCGCAGCACCCCGTTCAACCTTCATACCCATGTCGGATAGTACCGTTTCAAGCGCATTCAAACAGAAAATTACATTCTCTACACAGCAGGAGGTACCCATTAACCCAAAACGCCAGACTTTTCCTGCGAAATCACCCAAACCCGCGCCAATTTCAAGATTATATTCATCCAGCAAACGGCGGCGCACTTCTTTTTCATCGACACCAGCAGGAACAAATACTGAATTCAGTTGCGGCAAACGATATTCTTCTTTCACCACATAATCCATGCCCAGTGTCGCGAACCCTGCTTTTAATGCTTCATAATTGTAGCGATGGCGGGCCCAGGAATGTTCCAAGCCTTCTTCAGCCAGCATCAGCAAAGATTCATGCAATGCGTAAAGCGCATTGGTCGGCGCAGTATGATGATAGGTTCGTGTTGACGAACCCCAATAATTCAACAGCAGACTGATATCCATAAACCAGCTATGCACTTTTTCCTTACGGTTTTTGACCAGATCGGTCACACGTTCGGAGAAACTGACGGGCGACAATCCCGGTGGGCACGATAAACATTTCTGGCTACCGGAGTAAATCGCATCAATACCCCATTCATCGACTTTAATCGGGGTACCACCCAATGAAGTCACGGTATCGACAATGGTCAGACAATTATATTTGCGCGCAATTTCACACAAGGTTTTAGCATCCGATTGCGCACCCGTTGAGGTTTCAGCATGCACAAATGCAATAATTTTGGCATCAGGATTTTTTTTCAAAGCATCTTCAACTTTCTGCGGGTCAACCGGTTCACCCCACTTGTCGTCCACCACTACCGCAACTCCGCCATGGCGTTCAACATTCTCAATCATACGTCCGCCAAAAACTCCGTTACGGCACACAATGACTTTGTCACCAGGAACGATCATATTGACAAAGCACATTTCCATCCCTACCGAGCCAGGCCCGGAAACCGGGAAAGTCATGCGATTCTTGGTTTGAAATGCATAACGCATAAGGCCTTTTATTTCTTCCATCATTTCAGTAAAAACGGGATCCAGATGACCCAATGTGGGACGGGCCATGGCATTCAGCACGCGAGGATGAGTATCCGATGGTCCAGGTCCCATCAGAACACGTTGCGGTGGATAAAAAATTTTGACTTCCTTTTCGGGACGAAAATCTTCGGTATTCATGAACAATCCTAAATTAAATATGTAATTTGATTTATTGTATAAAAATATTGTTTTTAACAAATGAAACGAGAGTTTACTATAAACTTGGATGTACTCAATAAATTATCCTTATGGTGCACAAAGGCATTCTTGTAACATCATGAAATATTGAACTATTGATTCGAGTAAAACGAGCCAGCCGCCCCTAAAAAAATATCAACTGGCTTTATTCGAGATTGAAGTTGAAAAACCGGTTATTTAACAAATAACGTTTATCGATTGAAGTTTTCATGAGATAAATTGCGCAAGCTTGCAATTTTCTTCATAAAAAAACCTATCAGAAACAATCAGGAATCAATCCGTTAGAGTTCATGCAACGAAGCGGTTATCACAGGTTGACAAGAACCGCCACGTAAATCAATCAGTAGATCCATCACCATCCGTACATCGGGTTTCCAATTATCTGGAATGGACTCAATCTCCGCTCGTTTCTGTATTGTTCTATCTTGTCTATCTGATACCGGATAAACGGATATCTCCACTACCCGGTCAGTGCTTGTACGGCTTATGCTTTTGCGAGTAGAACAATCTAGCTACAACATCAGATCATTCTACTCGTAAATTGAATTTATCATTCATTTACCATTCAATTAGCAAACAGCTACTCTACAGTGACAGCTTTAGCTAAATTTCTAGGTTTATCTACATCATTGCCTTTTCGTAAAGCGACGTGATAAGCAAGCAGTTGAAGTGGAATGGTATGAAGCAAAGGGCTGAACATGCCTGCGTGTTCAACAAGCCGAATGACATGCACGCCGTCACTTTCCTGAATGCTTGAATCCGCATCCGTAATGACATAGAGCTCTCCCCCTCGCGCACGAACTTCTTGTAAGTTTGATTTGAGTTTCTCTAACAGAGAATCATTGGGAGCGATGGCGATTACTGGCATATCTCGATCCACCAATGCGAGCGGGCCATGCTTTAGTTCACCTGCGGCATAGGCTTCAGCGTGAATATAAGAGATTTCTTTGAGTTTAAGCGCTCCTTCCATTGCAATGGGATAGTGTATACCTCGTCCAAGAAACAATGCATGCTGCTTTTGCGAGAAATTTTCCGCCCAAATTTTAATTTGCGATTCGATTTGAAGCGCCCGCTGGATAGCGACAGGCAATTGCCGTAATCCCATGATCATTTGTTGTTCAAGCTCATTTGAAAATCTATCGCGCTGCTTTGCAAGAACAGCAGTTAATAGCATCAGCACCGCTAATTGGGTAGTGAATGCTTTGGTGGAAGCAACGCCAATTTCAGGGCCCGCACGTGTTAAAAAACGTAGATCAGTTTGACGTATTAAAGCGCTTTCAGGAACATTACAGATAGCTAGGCTATGTTGATGGCCAAGCAATTTTGCGTGATTCAACGCGGCTAATGTGTCAGCTGTTTCGCCCGATTGTGAAATGACGATAACAAGGGTGTCAGGATCGGATACGGGTTCACGATAGCGGTATTCGCTAGCTATCTCGACGCTACAGGGTAATCCGGCATGCGCTTCAATCCAATATTTAGCGACAACGCCTGCATGATAACTGGTGCCACACGAAAGTATCAAAATTCCCTTTGTCTGATTAAAAATCGATTCCGCCTCGCTTCCGAACAATCTGGGTGAAATAGAATGCGCATTAAACGCCATTTCCAATGTATTCGCTATCGCAACAGGCTGCTCAAAAATCTCCTTTTGCATAAAATGGCTATATTCACCTAGTTCAATAGCTTCGGCAGTCAAATCGCTTTTGCATACAGGGCGTGTTACTACTTGACCTAATGTATCTTTTAAACAATTCAGAATCCGGTAATTATCGCTATACAGCTCCGCCACATCTCCTTCCTCCAGATAAACCATTTGCCGAGTAACTTGTAGCAATGCTGAAGCATCTGAAGCGGCATAATTACCATTTTCACTCAGTCCTAATAACAGCGGGGCTCCTTTACGTGCCGCAATAATACGATCCGGCCGCGTTTCCTCCACTACGACGATCGCATAAGCACCTTTCAGTTCTGCTACAGCCAAACACACGGCTTCGAGCAAATCCTGCGTTGCCTCTAGATGATGCGAAATCAGGTGAGCAATTACCTCGGTATCGGTATCAGAATGGAACTCAAATCCTGCTTTTTGCAAACACTGGCGCATCACATCATGATTCTCAATGATACCGTTGTGAACTACGGCGACTTTATTTTTATTTCCGGAAAAATGCGGGTGAGCGTTACGTTCGCAAGGTATTCCGTGGGTTGCCCAGCGGGTATGCGCAATACCAACAGGCCCCTTTGCACTTTCAACATCAGCAAGCCTTATTAATTCGGTAACGCGCTCCGTCGTTCGTAACCTATGCAGCCCGCTTGCATCCGCGATAGCTATGCCCGCAGAATCATAGCCTCTATATTCAAGTTTTAGCAATCCTTCCAGAAGAGCTGGTACTACATTATCTCTTGCTATTGCACCCACTATGCCGCACATTGGAATATCCTTTCAATGAATTAAAGTTACTGATTACAATAACAACCTCGTATTAATCTTTTGTTACCTCTATACAAGTATTTGAAAAAAACTTTATTAATTAGATTGAATTTAAAAGATCCCTTTAAATTCGACCAATTTTAAGCACTTTTTCCAAACATCTTGCAAAGTGACATCTACCCCTGGATAAATTTCAAACTTTATCCTTATCAGTATGGGTATATTAGTTTCTCCCTGCTTAATAATAAATTGGCAAAGTATTTATTTTTCCCTAGGAAAATACTTAATTTTGGACATTGCAGCTGCACAACTGAAAATCGGAAGTGTGGCAATAAATAGAACAAGCCCGTTGGCGGGAAATCGGGCCTTAGGTGAGATTCTTTGAGAACTGTTACAGCGTAAAGCAGAAATGTAAATCTTTAGGAACACAATCAGATTTTGCAAGAATTTATCGCAATACCATTATCCCGCAATACGATGATTATCCATGTAGTTGATATGTATACGGTAAAGACAAGCCAATATTGTTTCCGCAGTAATACTTTTTATTGCACTTCGGTAAAACCGATCAGGAACTTATTCTTGAGGCTTTTGAGCTCATCCCGGTATTGCGCCGCCTGTTCAAATTCAAGATTCTTAGCTGCAGTGAGCATTTTCTTTTCAATGCGCTGAATTTCTTTAGTTAATTGCGCCTCGCTCATAGCGTCATAACGAGCCTGCACTTGGGCCGCTTTAAGATGTTGCTGCGCCGAATCATAGTCATAAACGCCATCAATCAGATCCTTGATGCGTTTATGTACTGATCTCGGTGTTATATGGTTTTGCACATTAAACTGCATCTGTTTCTGGCGCCGGCGATTGGTTTCATCTATAGCAAGGCGCATCGATTTGGTTATGCTGTCGGCATAGAGAATTGCTGTGCCATTGATATGACGAGCAGCACGGCCAATGGTTTGAATCAACGATCTTTCCGAACGCAAGAAACCTTCTTTATCGGCGTCCAATATGGCTACCAAAGATACTTCCGGAATATCCAGACCTTCTCGCAGCAAGTTAATGCCAACGAGAACATCAAACTGACCCAAGCGTAAGTCACGGATAATTTCCACACGCTCAACGGTATCGATATCCGAATGCAAATAGCGGACTTTTATTTGATGATCCGAAAAATAATCGGTAAGGTCTTCCGCCATGCGTTTGGTCAAAGTAGTAACCAGCACGCGCTCCTTCTTGGCAACACGCAAATTGACTTCAGACATTAAATCGTCCACTTGTGTTGCAACTGGACGTACTTCGATCATGGGATCAACCAGACCTGTCGGTCGAACGACTTGTTCCACGACCCGCCCGCTGTGCAATTTTTCATAGTCAGCCGGCGTTGCCGAAACAAACACAGTTTGCGGCATTCTGTTTTCAAACTCTTCGAAACGTAAAGGGCGATTATCCAAAGCGGATGGCAGACGGAAACCGTAATTCACCAGATTTTCCTTACGCGAGCGATCGCCGCGGTACATGCCGCCAATTTGCGGTACGGTAACATGGCTTTCGTCAATAATCATCAATGCATTTTGCGGCAGGTAATCCAGCAAGGTTGGTGGCGGTTCGCCAGGTTTTTTTCCTGACAAGTGGCGAGAATAATTTTCAATGCCTTTACAAAAACCCAACTCATTGAGCATTTCCAGATCAAAGCGCGTGCGCTGTTCCAGGCGTTGTGCTTCAACCAGCCGATTCTCCTGATAAAAATATTCCAGCCGTTCACGTAATTCTGCTTTGATTGTTTCTATTGCGCGCAGTGTTGTACTGCGAGGTGTAACATAATGACTGGAAGGATACACGGTATAACGTGATAATTTTTGCAATATGCGGCCAGTCAATGGATCAAATAATGACATGCTCTCGACTTCATCATCAAATAATGTTACGCGCACAGCCGCTTCGGAGTTTTCAGCCGGAAACACGTCAATTACGTCACCTCTGACGCGAAATACTCCGCGCTTGAATTCCAATTCATTGCGATCGTATTGCATTTCTGTTAATCGCGTGATGATATCGCGTTGAGTAATTTTTTCGCCACTGCGTAAATGTAAAATCATACCATGATAATCGACTGGGTCACCGATACCGTAGATGCATGATACGGTAGCGATAATGATGGCATCGTCGCGCTCTAGTAATGATTTCGTTGCGGATAATCGCATCTGCTCGATGTGTTCATTTATGCTGGAATCTTTCTCGATAAACAAATCGCGCGACGGCACATAGGCTTCCGGCTGATAATAATCATAATATGAAACAAAATACTCAATGGCATTTTCAGGAAAAAATTCACGCATTTCTGCATACAATTGCGCCGCCAGAGTTTTGTTTGGCGCCATTAAAATGGCTGGACGACCCAGGCGGGCAATCATATTGGCAACTGTATAGGTTTTTCCGGAGCCCGTAACACCCAATAAAGTTTGGAATGCCAGGCCATCATTGATCCCATCTACTAAGTGCACAATCGCATCGGGTTGATCCCCGGCTGGTTCAAATGTTTGATGCAATTTGAACGGACTATTGGGGAAGGTAATGATCACGGGTATAATTTCATCATTTAATTATCTTATCGTGCCATTTTAACATGCTGCTTCAACCAATATCATGTGAGGAATTTTGTGGAACTTTCTAACCGCGTTCAAACTATAAAGCCATCGCCAACGCTTGCTGTTACCGCCCGTGCTGCCAAATTAAAAGCAGAAGGCAAAGATATTATCGGCTTAGGAGCTGGCGAACCCGATTTTGATACTCCTCAACATATAAAGGATGCCGCGATTGCTGCTATTAACCAAGGCCTGACGAAATATACCGCAGTCGGTGGTACACCCGGATTAAAGAGCGCCATTGCCGCAAAGTTTAAGCGAGAAAATAACTTTAATTTTGACTCCAAGCAAGTTCTTGTATCTTGCGGTGGAAAGCAGAGTTTTTTTAACTTGGCATTATCGGTCATCAATCCGGGCGATGAAGTGATCATACCCGCCCCCTATTGGGTTTCTTATCCTGATATTGTTTTGATCGCTGAAGGCCGGCCTGTATTTATTAATACCGGTATTGAGCAAAATTTCAAAATTTCAGCGCAGCAATTGGAAGCAGCTATTACACCCAAAACAAAAATGTTTGTAATCAACAGCCCAAGCAATCCATCGGGAGCGGTTTATTCCACAGAAGAACTTAAAGCACTGGGAGAAGTGCTTCGACGCCATCCGCAAATATTGATTGCGACTGATGATATGTATGAGCATATATTGCTATCAGATAAGAAATTTACAAATATTGTCAATGCTTGCCCTGATCTATTGCCACAAACTGTCGTGCTTAATGGAGTTTCTAAGGCTTACTCGATGACGGGATGGAGAATTGGATATTGCGGAGGTCCTGCACATATCATAACTGCCATGGAGAATGTGCAGTCACAAAGCACATCAAATCCAAGTTCTATTTCGCAAGCTGCGGCGGAAGCTGCATTAAATGGCGATCAGTCTTGTATTGTTCCGATGGTTACCGCATTCAAAGAACGTAATAACTTTGTAACTGAGCAACTCAATCAAATTAATGGCATTCGCTGCTTGCTTTCTGAAGGCGCTTTCTATGCTTTTGCTGACGTGCGGCAGGCAATGCAAGATGTCCATCAAAGAAAATTAATGAACGGTTCAAACGATCTTGCATTTAGCGAGTATCTTCTGGAGCACGCAGGCGTAGCGGTTGTTCCCGGGTCGGCTTTTGGATGCGAAGGATATATGCGTTTGTCATTTGCCACTTCGTTAGAAAACCTTCAACAAGCGTTAAGCCGGATAAAAAATTTACTTAAGTAAGCTGACTCCTTTTATTAATGATAACCCGCCATTGCAGCTTTCTTGGTTTTGCCTGCTCTTGAAGGTACATTACAAAGACCGCATACATGGTTTGAATGAATCTCCAATGAATGCACCACAAACTTACCATGGCAACTGACACACGATGTTATACACAGCACACCGCTCTCAACAAAACGTATTAAAGTCCATGCTCGCGTCAGACTTAATACTCTTTCCAGCTGATGCACTTTGATATGTTCCATATAAAGCCGATAGCTTTTTATCAGCGCATCAATACCATCAGTGCCGGTGTTCTTTGTAACGTAGTGATAAATATTGATGAATAGGGAAGAGTGCATATTGGGCTGCCAGCTCATGAACCAATCTTCCGAATAGGGCAGCATGCCTTTAGGAGGAGATACTCCTCTGATTTCTTTATATAATTTAACAAGGCGTTCACGACTCAAATTCGTGTTCATTTCTAAAACTTGTAATCGCGCACCTAATGAAATCAATTCAGTTGCAAGCTGAATCTGCTTAGCTTCGGTTATTATGCTTCGATTGCGCATATTTTTATCCTCCTTATTGTAAAGATAATGACTATGCTACGGCTTCTGCCGGTTTTCCGGCCATAAGAATGGCTGCATGTGATTTTGTTACGGCCTGATCCCTACTGTCATTGGATAACATTTCAGCAATCAAGCGATCATCAAAGCGAAAACGACAAAGCAACATATTAGAAGCAGCCATCTTTACTAGCTGAGCTGAAGTCAATTTGTCTAGTATTTCGGCAACATCTGTATTAACACCCAATCTATACATGGCGGATACTTTGTCTTCTCGAAGCATCTGTTTTGCCAGCAACAAGTAGCTTAAGTTTATATCCCGTATTTCCTCAAGAATTTGATCTGATTCCATTTTAATTCTCCTGTTAATTAAAAAATGGTTAAATGAATATTGCACGAATCATTTGTGCAAATTTTCAATTATTGCCAGAAGTAAGTAAATGGAGATAAAACTTAAACAAAGTTAGGTAAATTTCTTATCTACATGTAAGAATTTTACCTACAAGCATAGATATGAACTGATAGACCGGGTTATAGAGCAGGTAAGTTTGAGTTTATAAAATTTCTGATTGGCTAGTTCAAAATGCATTTCACCAATCATAATTGGATAGCAATGAATCTATATTCCCAATAATTCATTGATCATGTGAGGCAATACAAAGTAAATTCAAATAAAGACGAATATTTTCCATCTATCAAAGAGAGTAAAAAGAATAGTTAAAATTATCGCGCCCAAGCGGCGACCGTTGTGATATTCGGAATAGTCGCAATATATCATTTGTCTAGAGTGAGCTATTCTTCGAATAGAGATAAAAAAATACGCTTAATAATTTAACGATCCAACACTGAGCTTACCAAAAACAGCACAATAGAACAGTATTGATGAATTTTACAGCCATGATTCTTTATTTATAATGCAGCGCCTGATCAATCTTGGTCGCTAACTCCAAGCGCAGGAAACTCTAATCCCTCAATTTCCTGTAATGATTTTCCCGCAATTCCTTGTAAATCACCATACATTCCGACCGTTGCCATCATTACCCGTTCAATTTGTTCTTCACGCTTAGCCCATTGCCTAATAATAACCTTACGTTCTTTCTCAAGATCTTGTTGCATAGTGGAAAAGGCTTCCACAATCGCTTCTATGCGCTGGCGAAAACGCGAGCCTGTAAGATATTGATAGACCATTTCTGTTTTACTTTGCTGACCTTCATTAGCTTGTCGTGTCATGGCTACCTGCAGTAGGGAATGACGCAATATCATAGCTACGGGCAACACTACTCGGGGATGTGCAACCCAAATACCCTCTATCATTTCGAAGGTTTCTACACCTTTTGGTAAACTTTGACTTACGATTACAGCGATTTCAGCTTTTGCAATGCGACGATCATCCCGAAGCTTGATCAACCACGCATCATTCCAATTTTTGGTACGCTTAAATTCCCATAAAATCGCACCTCCAGAAAAACCACCCGAGCCAAAAACACTATGAATCACATCTCCACCATACTCTCCTCTAGGAACGGGCTCGATAGTGTCCCCAGGAAATTTCATACGAAGTAGATTTTCAAGTTCGATTTCTTGAACTTCACCCTGCAATTGCTGGGAACCTTGTTCAGCTCTTCTTTTGAGATCTTCAATTTGCTTTTGCATTGCGATAATAACTTGTTCCTTTTCCATCACGTTAAGCTTTTGTTCGTCTTCGGCTTCTTTTTTGGAACTAGAGCGGCCTTCAGCCAAACCATTCTGCACTCGCTTCTCAACGGTAAGTTCCAATTCACGCCTGGCATCGTCTAATTGACGTTGTTTTCTAAGAAGATCGCCCTGCATGCGTTGTGCTTGCGCTAATTTCTCATCGCGGGATTTAAGTATTTCTTGCATTTCGGTCAATTCACGCACTTTACTTTCCAATTCAATTGCGATAGCAAGTTTCGCTTTTCTGGATTCTTCCGCAACAATTCGGATACGCTCAGTTTTCAGTTGCTCAGCAACTTGATTGGCCACTTGATCTTCGAGCTTAACTCTATCCTCAAGCAATTGTTTTTCTTTACTGCGTAGCACTTGTTCACGTTGAATAATTTCACCGTCTTTTTGTGCAAGCTGCTGTTCAAATTTAATCCGAGTGGATTCAATAAGCGGCGCCGCCAATGACTCGGTAAGTTTGATTTTCGTTTTACACTTTGGACAAATAATCGTGGCTTCAGTCATCACGTGATTGCTCCTGTTTATCAGGAAATAATGAGATTAATTAGTTAACGCTGACTTTGCTGCTATTAATATCAGCTAATTAATAGTAAGTTTGACATGTAATCAGGCTTTCAGTAAATTCTAAGTCATATCAAACTAAACAACACTTATCTTTTGAATCCATCGCAATGCTCCAACTGCTTGAAGTCGAATATCCATTCCGCGCTGTTACGTTTCGCTGCGTACCTAGAAAATCTTATACTTCATTTCGTTAAGCAGTGTTTCTAGGTTAAATGGATAAAACTATTAATTTCAGTCCTTCACCTGAAACCAACAAAATAGCAAAGCTTAAACGCAAAAGAAACTCGCAGCCTCCGACAAAAAAGAGGCCGGTAAATCAATCGAGAAAAGAGCAGCCAAAATGCTTTAAACGAAAATTATTGCTAACAAGCATCGAAATCCTCAGTTTGATTACTATAGCTTTCTGTCTCATCATCATGCTGCTAGGCTATTCAGCAAGCAAATTCTCAGGTACTGGTTTTTTTAGTAGTTTACTGCCATTTGCCGGTGGAATTTTAATATTTATTTTGCTAGGTTGCATTTTTCTGATCGCTTGGTGGAAGCTCAGGAAAAGGTTACAGAATAACTCTGAATTGTCATCTCCTACACTTTCTTTATTTTTAGCTATAGTGGCCGCATTGCTCATCAATCATGACCAATTTACATTAGCTTATGGAAATTTCCGTACACTGATTGGCGGCAAAGAAGAAATTGGGCGAATAACCGTTGCACATCAAATTTATGCAGCATATCGACGGCAAAACGCTTCGCAATTAGAAAAAATGATTAACCGGTCCTTCGTATACCGGCCTGCGGTTGAAGATGCAGCAAGGTCTTTTAATGTCGACATCAATCTGTTGCAAGGCATTATAGCGACAGAGTCGTCTTTCATACCTAGAAATAGCAGTGATGGCGGGCGCGGCTTGTTTCAAATTACTCAAGTTCCTCAAATAGCTATGATTCAAGCAAGCAAAAAACTGGGCACTGAAAAGATATCTTTAGATAATCCTCGGCACAATGCCTTTGTTGGTGCCGCCACTTTCAAGCACTACCTGACTGAAATGAAGGGCGATCTATTTTTAGCCTTACTGGCGTATAACATTGGCCCAGCTAACGGTGGCTTACGTTCCATTGTTCAAAATTATGGAGCGACTGATTTCACTACCATCCAACCGTATCTTCAAACATTGCCACGTGACTATCCAATACGGGTGTTATCTTATTCCTTAGCATTCCGACTATGGCAAGAGAAAGGCAAATTGTTGGCATATGAAGAAGGAAATAATGCCATTCAGATACAAAAAATCGGCATACCGGGATTAAATACTGGTTTGTAACCAATTTAATTTTACCTTTGAACCATTAAGTTAAATAAAGCCATAAAATACACCTATTTCGTCTTTTAGTTACAAAAAATGTCATAACTGAATTTCTCTTTTCGCAGATACTTAACTCTTATCATTATTTTACGACCGTTTTACTGAACTAAATTTATTTTCCATATAGCTTTTAAGTTCTATTTTTTTCCTTGAAAACCTCATAAAAAACTATTGCAGATACTCAATTTTTTTGTTTTTTTAAGAATATTTCTTAGAAGCCCGCCATTGTAGAAAATCTCCAGCTAATATATTTGGCATCCGTTCACAAGATTCATTTTTGAAAAATTAATAATTCTGGCACAACTATTGCTTAATAATTGTTGCAGTATGAAAAAGGCAAACTCTGTGAAAACAGAGGACGCAAAGTCACTGATCTAACGGGCTTAGCCCTATGATGGCAGGACTGCCAGATAACGCAGCTCGTCTTTTTGCATATACAAATTGATGAGTATCGAGCAACAAATCGATACACGTATCCGTGCAGTTCCGTCCTTTAATTTTTTTAAGGAGGAATTTAACATGTACAACCACTATCAAGCACCACTGGCAACTAATGTACTTTCGCCAACAATCTTTAACACTCACATCATTAAAGCAAATTTACATAGATTTCAGGTTTCTCTGATTTTATTACTATGTTTGATTAGCATGATTCTTATTAATGCAAGTACTGCTATGGCTCAAGCAACAACTCCACCGGTAACCACGCCAGTTAAATGGCACCCGGGTCATTATTATTCGCTATTAGATCATGGAAAAAATGCTTCTTGGTATCTATCTCAAGTCTATAGGGAAATTCAAAGAACCCCGGCATTGCGAGGTGTACATATTCGCTATTCATGGGCAGAATTAGAAACATCCGAAGGAGTTTACAATTTTTCAGTTATCGCAAAACGTTTATCTGAACTTTCAGCTATCAATAAACGGCTTATCATTATGCTAGAACTGCGGACATTTAATTCCACGGAAAAACTTGTGCCTGATTATTTAAGAACAAGTAAATATGATGGAGGAATATTCTTTTACCAAAGTTTAAATAATGACCACCAAGGAAAAAATATCAAACTGTGGAACCCGTATGTGCGAGACCGCTTTATAGCGTTAATCAAGGCATTGGGTAACCGCTTTAATTCTAATACTTATTTTGAAGGTATCGGTTTAACGGAAACTGCAATGGGGCAACCAGTAGAGCCACTTTCTAGTACTCAAATTGATAGTTACTATGCCAATCTACTGGTATTGCAACAACAAATGCGTAATGCGTTTCCTAACACTTTGACTTTCCAATTTACAAATTATCCAAGGCCAATTCTAGAATCATTCATAGAAGGCCTGTCTACAATGGGAGCAGGTTTAGGTGGACCGGATACTTTCCTAGAAGAACCCGGACTTCATTATCCGAAAGATCCTAAAGGTGTCTATCATTATTACCCTGAATTATCCGGGGTCGTACCTCTTACACCTTCTATAATGCATGGAAATTATGAGAATACCAAAACAGATGGTACTGGTTATAAGCCTACTGTTGCAGAACTTTTAGCATATGCAAGAGATAACTTAAAAGCCAATTATCTGTTCTGGACGCGGGATCCAGATTATCTTTCTAAAGTACTAGAATTGCTAAACTTGCAAGCGCAAAGAAGCACTCCTTCTGGCGGACTGGATACAACTTGTCCGAGCACATTTTCTTCTTGTATCAAATAATTTCTAAATAAATCTAGTACGATATAATTTGGCACTCGATACGATAATAATAGTATCGAGTGCCTTTTCGCAAGTAGAAAAAGTTATTGTCTTAAATTCGATTTTTTCCAGGGTATATTTTCAACACCTATCAATCCTTGAAGTGTATAAATACTTTGGGAGTAATACTGCTCAAGCCTTTCCCGGCTATTCTCAGGTATTTCATCATATCCTTCTTTTGCTTGATTCAGTTTTTTATAAAAATTTACAATTAATTGTTTAAGTGCAGGTCGTTGTCGAAGAAAACGTTCAGATTTTGCATTTATGGTTACTGCGACTTTGTGCAACCATTTAAATCTACTTTCATACGTAACATTAATTTTTCTAAAATCGTAATCATCAAAATGGGCAGATGAAATTTCAAGAAATTGACATAATTCACGCATAAAACATTCGATATCTCGATTCATGTCTTCAAAGAACATAATTTTGATTTGTTCTTTTGAAAATAGCTGGTAATAATACTTAAGATAATCAGCATAGCGACCAAAACTGATTACTTTTAAATACCATTCCTCAATTCCCAATTCTGCATAACTTTTCTCTCCAGAATCATATGCAATACACTTGTCAATGTATTCTTCAAAGCTCAAGTCTTTACTGAGATTCAACTTTCCAACATGAAAATTAAATGATGAATAAATACGATCGACAGGATTTCTAAGAATGAACAATAACTTAACATCTGGTATCAAGGATTGGATACGCTTTGCTACATCCGCGCCACTACCCAGATAGCCCGGCGAAGCTTCCATTACAATCGTTGCTTGATGAGTACGATTCTGAAAATATTTTGCGTAATTTGCAATATCTTTCTGCCGATCCCCCGAATATGAATTCCGGAAAAAATCAGTTTCTTTGACAATCGACCCACAAACTAGAGGATGTGTGCTTAAATAAGTAAATACTGATGTTGTACCGGCCTTTTCTGTGCCTGCGATAATAAAATTGGCCAAGTTGACTTCGATTTTTTTGTTCATCTCATATAAATATTCTCGTCACTGAAGAAAACTAAACATGTATTTAATCATCGGGAACAATACAAATGATCAATACCTATCATGGTGTATCTTAGTAATTATAGAAGTTAACTTAATTAAGGCGAATAAAAGCATTCCGGTAGCATTACCGCGTTATAATTTTTCTTTGCCATCATTAATCAATGGCGCTTCTTGCAAGAATTTTTGCCCTCGTAAGCGTCTCCATAGCATGCGCATAATGAATACCGGATTACCCAAAACATATCGAACAAACAATCTTCTTGGCTCCAAAATCAATCGAAACAACCACTCTAAACCAAGTTTGCGAATTTGTATTGGTGCACGCGGCACTGCACCAGAATAAAAATCAAATAAAGCACCCACACCCAATATAATCGGCACATTGAGTTTCTCGGCATTTCGGTCAATCCAAAACTCTTGCATTGGAACTCCCATCGCCACAAACAAAATGTGCGCATTGCTATCATTGATGTGTTTTATAATTTCTGACTCGCTTTCTGCATTAAAATAACCATCATGAATAAAAACAATATTCAAATCAGGAAACTGTTTTCGCATATTATCTGCACAACGCTGAGCAATGCCTGGACGCGCACCGAGTAATGCCAATGTCACTCCTGTCTTCGCAGCATCTTGACAAAGAACTGGAAATAAATCCGTTCCATTAACATTGTCAATAAACTGACAATCAGCAACCTTAGAAGCTAATCTCATGCCAATTCCATCTGCGAATAATAAAACACCTTTTTCATGCAGTACACTTTGATACTGAACATTTTTGGCTGCTGTATTTATGCAATGAGCATTAATAAAATAAATTTTGTGCCGAACATCCAGTTTAGCATCATAAATGATGCAGGAACTCGCTTCTGTTAGCTTTACATTTTGAATTTGCAATCCAAACAAAGACACTTGACTCATGGATATTATTATTCCCGCTTAGTTGTATCAATAACCACTTAATAATTACTTGTTTAATATTGTGTCGTAAACTTGTGCCACACCTCGAGCCATACTGTGATCTGACAAGCAATTCACTTGAAATTCATAAGCCTCTTTGCGAATAGCATTCCAATCATATTTTCCATTAATCAAATCTGCCAGTATGTTAGCCAGGCATTCAGCATCTCCGGCTGTTGCCACTAAACCAGTAGATCCATGCTGAATTACTTCAGAAATGCCTTCTACATCGGTAGAAATTACCGGAACACCCATTGCCATAGCTTCCAAAATTACCATTGGCATTCCTTCACCATAAAGGCTAGGTAAAACCATCATATCCATTTTCTCGAATTCGACATTTACGTCTTTAGTAAACCCAATCCAATCAATAACATCTGAAACGCCCAACTCTTCAGCCATTGTTTTAATAATTTTTTCATATTCTAATGTTTCAAAAGTACCAACTGCTCGTAAACGTAGAGCCTTTCCCATCTTCCGTAAATTTGACAAGGCTTGGATCAAAACTTCCATACCTTTCCTAGGACGATACAAAGCCACACTTCCGATCACCCATTCCATGTCCGGCCTAGAACGGCTTGATAAAGGACCAGGCGTTACTACGCCATTTGCAACCATGCTAATTCGTTCCAGTGGCCACCCCTGATTCCTCAAATAATCTTCAAGATTCTTCGAGACTGGAATCAATCGCGCAACTCCAGTAAGACTTAATCGCTCGACAATCGCATTCGTTCTATTTCGCCAGAAACTCTCGGTATCTCGTGTAGTAGGACTGTGCACATGATGCACAAGTGGCACACCGGCTAAACAGGCCGCTAGCCTTCCTATTAGAACAGATCGAGGCGTGTGTGTATGTAATAAAGCATAGCCATCTTGTTTGACGGTATGTGCAATATCCCATGCTGGAGCTAAATCATATTTGGATTTCATGGGTAACTCGAACAGGGGACCAACAGAATTACGACAAACTGAAAACTGAGCAGGTTTGACACATGCAAAACTTACCTCATAACCATAATCAGGCAAACGTAGGGCTAAAATATCCTGTACTCTTTCTGCACCGGCGAAAAATTCTCCGTTGATAACATGCATAACTTTTGTCTTCTTTCCACTGGCATTCATTGTATGTTTCCCAATTAAGAAAAGGATAAGAGGTTATAAAACAAATTTTGACGATGATACAATCTTAGTTCTCAGATCAAATAAATTGAGATCAAATTGCTTATTAATTTATTGAGACCGTTTTTTTATTTAAATAAGCAATTGCTACGTTAATGTGCATAATTCTGAAAAACTGTATAACGCTTTTATTAAATAACAATATATTTTA
>SSFV01000075.1 GCA_008015565.1 Nitrosomonas sp.
GCACTGTATGGCACCAAGCCAAGTCCTCTCCACTCAAATGAACGACGTAATTCGAACACTTCTGACACTAGTAATTGCGCTTTAATATTGCCTTGAGGCAATACTGCGCGGGTAAATTCATTTTCCACTTCTGCGCGGCCCGTGTTAATTTGGCGGATCAGCATTAATATCGCCTGCAGAACATCCAAGGGCTCAAAACCGGCTATCACCACAGGTTTCTGAAATTCTTCAGCAAAATATTGGTACGGCTGGCTACCTATAACTACTGACACGTGTGCCGGACCAATAAATCCGTCCAATGAAACCACGCCAAACTCACGCACCTCTGGAGATTGCAAAATATGCGAAATAGCAGAAGGTGTTAACACATGATTACAAAATACGGTGAAATTATCTAAACCCAACGCTTGAGCTTTTTTGATCGCAATAGCCGTAGGCGGTGTCGTGGTTTCAAAGCCGATCGCAAAAAAAACAACTTGTTGCTGAGGATTCTGCTGCGCAATTTTTATTGCATCTTCACTAGAGTAAACCATCCGCACGTCCGCGCCTCGTGCTTTTGCCCGCAACAAACTCATGCCGTTTGCTGCAGGTATACGTAGCATGTCCCCGTAACTGCACAATATTAATCCAGGTGTTTGTGCTAATCGAATGGCATTTTCCACCCGGCCAACGGGCAGAACGCACACCGGACAACCCGGGCCGTGAATCATTCTCACATTGTCAGGCAGCATATCGGCAAGCCCATATCGCGAAATAGCATGCGTATGTCCGCCGCAAAATTCCATAAATTGGTAACTACGTTGCATATCGGCTTCCGCAGCAATACGAATGGCAATTTTTTGCGCCAGCCTGCCTTCGCGAAATTCTTCAATGTATTTCATGGTAGGGATTTATCGCGCGTTTCAGATATCGTCTTTATTGTAAGCAGCCATTTCTTCAAACAAAGCTAACGTATGCGCAGCCTCTAATCGATCTAATTTCTGTAATGCAAAACCGGCGTGGATAATGACATAATCACCCGGTGCAACATCATCAACCAAAGCTAGGGAAATATCCTTGCGTACGCCGCATAAATTGACGACAGCATGATTTTCAGCAATCAATTGTTCAACATAAGCTGGAATAGCAAGACACATATGTACTTAATGTTAAGCATACGAACGCTGAAATTATGACATAATTAATCGTCTTGATTCTCAAACTTTATAAAGTGATCCTGCGAAAATTTTTCACTCATTATTTGATCTTTTCTTTGATTGCTTTTTTTGCTTTGGCATCTTTCAGCAAATCTGCGCAATCCAATAATGATATATGGATTGACGTGGATACGACGGAGCACACTTTGTTAGTTATGCAAGGCGATATCGTTCGTGAAGTGTTTAAGAATGTGGCTATTGGACGCTACGGCACTACTTGGACAAAAGTGACCCTAGACGACAAAACTCCATTAGGTAAGTTCAGAATTGGCTGGGTTAACGAAAAAAGCCGCTACTATCGATTTTTTGGCTTGAATTATCCAAATCTTGATACCGCCAAGCGTGCTTTGGAAGAGAACAGAATTTCCGAAGAAACATGGTTATCTATTTTGGAAGCGAAAAGCTCGGGAAAAACTCCCCCGCAAAATACCTCTCTAGGAGGGCATATCGGTATTCATGGAATTGGCAGAGGCGACCAAGAAATACACCATCGTTATAATTGGACAAATGGTTGTATTGCGCTGACAAATGAGCAAATTGATCAACTCAGCAAATGGATCAAGCCGGGTATTTTGGTTAATATCCGTTAACAATCAGAGTGTTCATTCACCTATCATGAAATTATTGTTGCTAAATGCTTGAATTGCACACAACAATAATTAATATTTACATATCATATAGTTACATAAAAATTATTGTTCTAAAATCAGAATTTCTTGTAAATCAAATGCAGAATTCAATCAAATCCATTTATTTTGCGGAAAAAATCAGATAACATTCCAACGGGTTGTTGATATAACTATCAGCAACTAGTATTAGTGGCGGATGTTTATGCGCATTGAATAGAATAAACACTGAGGAGATTGGAATGAAAGAAAAAATCAAGCATCCAGTTCGCGTTTTAACACTGGCAGCAATAACAGGCGCTTTTATTGGACTCACAGGCTGTGCAACCACGGCTCAGTTTGATGAACTGCAAGCTAAGGTTAATGCAGCTGCAGCCGATGCGTCTGCAGCAAAAGCTGAAGCAGCCGCTGCTAGCGCTAAGGCAAACGATGCGGTACGTATTGCAGATGAAGCAAACAGACGTTCGATGGACACCGAATCAAAAATTGACCGTATGTTTAAGAAAGCAATGCACAAGTAATCTATTTTCGTAGAAAATAAAAACCCCTCTTCTGAGGGGTTTTTTTATGGGCAAGTCACTGGAGTGCTTTTACATTCTCATGTAATCACTCGTTCTGCCAGGTTTGCAATTGGGTTTGGCTGCGTAATTGAGAGATTAGAATCGGTACTCCATTTTTTTCGATAATTGCTTTTCTCAAAGCCTCCTGATTAATTTCAAAATCTCCGGTAATATTTTTTTGACTACTTTGTAATGCCAGAAAATCGTTAATGGCATTGATTGTCATCTGCTTGTAGTTGGCATACTTCTCCTCATCTTCTTCCAACGGCGGATGCAATTCGATAAAAAGCGAGTCGAGCAACCAGCCAAGTTTAATCGGCTGATTGACGATTTGTACTTGTGTACCTAGGGGAATTTTATCAAATAATGCTTCGATATCCTCGGGGTACATGCGCACACACCCGGCAGAAACCCGCATACCAACACCAAATGGTTTAATTGTTCCATGTATCAAATAACTGCCACTCCCGATACTTAAACGCATGGCATGCCTGCCTAAAGGATTCGTAGGACCTGGCGGTACGATACTGGGATAGGGTGGTTCTCCATTTGCTATCCTATCCATCTGCAACGATTTTGGCGGTACCCAAGTTGGATCTTTCTTTTTATCGACTATTTTTGATATTCCCAATGGGGTCACCCAATCCATTCTGCCAATCCCAACCGGATGGGTAATCACAATGGGCTTCTCTCCTTTAACAGGCTCTGGAAAATAGTAAAGTCGCATTTCTGGTAGATTAAGCACCAAACCTTTGCGTTCGGCATGAGGAATAATATATCGGCTAGGCAGCACTACTTTTGCCCCGTCTTCGGGCAACCATCGATCGACTGTGGGATTAGCCAGCAAAATTTCAATTTGTCCAATATCGTATTGACGAGCTATATCCAGTAGAGTTTCTTGACGGCTTGCGTTCGTAGTCCGAATTTGACCAAAAATATCGACTCCATTAGGTGGCATCACCCATGTTTCAGCACAGACATAGGAAGCACTCAAAAAGCTAATTACAGTAAAATTAAATAAAATGGATCTGTACATAAGCGATTTCATCAGGCATCAATTAATTGGAATAGTTTCATGGAAGAAATAATAACTTGAAATCATCTTGATAAAAACAGAAAAAGCGGGGAAAAGACAGGAGATTTCATTATTGCCGAATTCGATTCCTATTGATAATCAAGCCAATCATTCCCGGATCTCACTTGCATCATGAAACAATTATATTGGCACTATAGATACATAATCAATGAATTAAAATATTCCCGCGACTTATTATTTGATCGGTTATCAAAAAACGAGAAGCAGGGAAAACCAAAGATTCGATATACCCGGTTTGGAAATTTGAAACCGGATTATAATCAAGCCATCTGCCTTTTTTGCAGCTTTGACAAAAATTGCACGGTTAGTAAAAATGTATATTATTACCTCAATGCGCTTAAACAAGCCGGTTTTAACATCATCTTCATCAGCTCCAGTGACAGCATTTTAAATAACGATCTGGAAAAACTGGCGAGTTACTGCATACTAATAATCAATCGCGAGAACAGAGGCTACGATTTCTACGGCTGGAAAGCAGCATTACAACAGTATCCTCAATATCCGATGCACAAGGCATTGCTGCTTGCTAACGATAGTGTTCTCGGTCCGCTCTTCAGCATCGGCAACATCATCGGCAAATTGGAAGAAAACGCTGCTGACATCGTTAGCATGACTGATTCTTTACAGTTCCATCCACACTTACAATCCTATTTTCTCTACTGCAAAAAACCGGTGTCCACCTCGCGGGAATTCGCCAATTTCTTTAATGAAGTTGATGAGTTAGGATCTAAAATGGCAATTGTGCGAACATACGAAATCGGGTTCTCCCGGTCACTCAGCCGTTATTTTAAACTTTCCGCACTGTACAATCTCGAAGCCAGTTTAAATTACATCCAGTATGCAGAAAAACCCGCAAATTGGATAGACTTAACTCACGATCTATGGAAGCCGCTGATTACTGATTTGAAATTTCCCTTTATCAAAAAAAGATTAGTGGTGAAAAGGGATCTATCGATTGAGGAAATCATGACGGCGCTTACAAAAGCAAATGCCAGCTACGGTATCGACTTGCTAAACGATTTTAAAAAACAACCTCTTCAAACTATTTCTGTTAAGAATTTAACCAAATAGTTATCGCATACGTTATAAAATCAGGCAATTATGTTGCGTCTTTGCCGCCAGCCAATTGCAATCGCAGTAATTATCAATAATAGAATTGGCGTACGGCTGAAAATCAGAAAAGTATCCGTTAGTCCAGCGAGAAAAAGATAGCTTAACAAACCCGCTCCCAAAAAAATGAGCTGGTGTGTTTTAAACAACTGATACCATCCCCAAAAAAGAAATATCAACACCAACATGCCTGGCAAACCGAGATGCACGCCAATCTCAATCCAGTCATTATGGAAATGCGATGTCGTTTGGAATTCCGGCAGGTCTCGGTATAAGCCATCCTTGTATGTCACAATGGCTTGCTCAAAATAATGTTCCGCCATACCCGTTCCATAACCTGTTAAAGGTCGGCTCAGGATGGCATGCACACCAACATCCCACATTGCCAGCCGGTATCCTAAGCTGGAATGATAGTTATCTTGTTGTAATAATGCGATGTCATTTTTCAGCAACATCATCCTGTCTTCAAAAACAGGGCTGCTCCGCGCAAAAATTGTAACGGCCACCGCCAAAAATAACACAATGCCAAACATTCTTTTCATGGCCAATTTGTATCGTAAGAAAATAAGCAGTGTTACAGAAATCAACGTGGCCAATAATAAAGCTCTGGCGTTCTGATGAAATTGCACCAGCATCAATAGCAATGCGACGATCCCTAAACACAACTGAAGCTTGAACGATTGGCTCATGCATGCAAAGCTAGCGGCAACGATGGCGCCTGCACCCAGCATCGCAGAAAAGCTTAAATACGACATGCCAAGCAGCGGAACACCTTGCCCCCCCACTACTGCTAGCCATTGATAAACGCCTAATGCCAGAACACCTGCGTATCCTGCAGCCAAACCGCCCAATGCCCAAGGCAAGCGCTGCTTATTCAACAGCAAATAAAATGGGACAAAAATCAATAACACAAAATATTTCAACCATTTCATCCGTCCATCCGGCACTGTTTCGCTCCACGACAATCCGATAAACAACAATGCGCACAACAAAAATATCGCTTGTACCAATGGCAGCCTAATAGCTTCATGGAATCGCCGCCATCCGCCATCGATTAACCAGGTAACCGTCAGCAACGGAAAGGAAAAGAGGTTTAACTGACTATACCAAAATCCTGCGCAAACCAGCACAAGCGCACATCGAATCAACCATTCCCGTTGCGGAGAATGAGATTGCATCAGGTCTATTACAGTGCTGCGGTTCCCCATTTCTGTACCTTCAGTTGGCGTATGCGAACCCATACCATTAGAAAAGCGCGCAACCCAACCGAAACCCCGGGAAGAATCCATACCGCATTAATGCGTTTATCTTTGCGCAACCAGCCGCGTAACATCAATTTTAAAATCATTGCAAAGCCGATAACGCTATTGCGCATTTGCAAACAAGACAATTGTGGCAATAACATGGGCGTTAACCAATGTAATCGCCCGCCTTGCCGCATTACTTGCTCGAAGGTATCCGCTAATGAAACTGGCAAATCAATAAGAGTTAATGAGCCGGAAACTACCAGGATATTTTGCTGCGCCAATGGATAACGTGAATAATATAAGGCACGGTTTTTCCGAACCAAGTCGGAATATGCTTGCCCACGTCCAAACGATGCGCCCGTTTCATGCCGTATCGCCACGCCGGGATGCACGCCCATGCCCCATCCTCGTTGTTCCAATCGCCGTCCAAAATCAGTATCTTCATAATAACCCCGGCCAAATTGAGCATCAAAACCTCCCAACGCATTAAAAACAGCACGCCGGATTAAAAACGCATAACCTCTGAACCGATAGGTAACAATATAACCACCTGCTTGCCGCATATAGCGGTCAGCTTTGGCACGGGGAAAATCATTTTCTGCGGGACTGATAACCGCTAATGTAGGATCGGCGGCAAAAATATCGCATAGGGCAGACAAGAAATCTTCGAATACTTCGACATCAGAATTGAGCACCAATACCAAATCAGCATCGGAACGTGCAACCGCATCATTGACCGACTTGCCGTATCCCTGATTTCCGGGTGCGTGAAAAATGTGCAATTGCGGATACAAGAGATTATCGAGCATTGCACAAGTTTCCGGATTGGATGCATCATCCTGAATATAAATCTTGCGGATAGACGATCCCAGATGCTTCACCACCGAATCAATGCAGCGCCGCGTCAACAAAGGCGCATTATAGACGGGAATCACTACATCGACAGTCACTGTGTTCACAGGTAGCGGAAATTAGCTATAGATCAAGCTCTGCCAAAAATCAGATAAGTTTCACCCCAATTTTTGGAAGGTCTTTTAGTCACTTCAAGGCCCGCCTGTTTCATGATTGCCACAGCTTTTTCTTGCTCGGCGTTGGTACCCAACTCGATGATCACCGATTTCAACGCTGGATTCGCCAATACCTCGGATGCGCCCTCCAAGATGGAAATCTCAATACCATCAACATCGATCTTCATATAATTTGGACAAGGAAACCCCCACTGACTGCACAAATCGTTCAGCGTTACGCCAAACATTCCTTGAATATGCGTAGCGGACATTTTCATGTTCTCCAAATCTTCATGCCCGAATTGCGAGCGATTGCCGCCTGGAATGAATTTGGGAATATACAGCTTGGAAAATTCACTGCGGCCGGATACCGCCAAACAGTACGATAAAATATGATCGCTCAGATTATTCATGTAAATATTTTTATTGAGCGCATAGTAATTATTGCTTTGCGGCTCAAAAGCAAATACCTGAACATCCTTGCCGTATTTCTTCGCCGGATATAACGAATACTGGCCAATATTGGCGCCAATATCGAAATAACAAGAACCAGACTCGAAACTATCAAGCCAGTCCAAAGTATCGGGTTCCTTCTTTGAATAGGTTTTTGCCCGGTTTAGCGTTCGCAGATGGTCGACTGAAATCAGAATTTGCTGCCCCCGGACTTGCACACAGGTATAACCGCCCTTTAGCTTATACGCGGCAACCACCAATTCATTTAAAATGTCTTTTGCCAGCATCTATTACCTCAAAGGGAAGGGAAGGGAAGGCATTGCATTGACGCAAAACCACTCGTAAATGCGCAATCACTTTGCCAGTTGTTCAAGCAGCGACACGTAACGCGGCAACACGTTAGCATCCGGATAATCCAGCATTTCTCTCAAAAAGCGCTGGCGGTGTTCTTCTACATAGAAATTCTCAAACCCATTAGTAAGAAAACTATTAATTTTCTCATACACATCGTCACGACACTTCAATTCCGTCTCCGGCATATAATAAGCCACCGCTGAACGCGCCGCGATTAAGTAATCCGCAGCCAGCACCGGTTTTTTTGCTCTAACCGCTTCAAAAACCACTGATGTCGCTAAATCTATAATCACGTCCGACCAGTTCATGAGATGTACGGAGTGAGCATCATCTCCGGCAATCTTTACATTATTTAATTGCTTAATCGAACTATCCTTGGTCAGTGATTGTTTCCATCCACTTCGGGTATGCGGTTTAATGATCAGCTCCACATCGGAAAACCCGGCAATCATATGCACGACTTCACTGACTTCTTCCCAGAAAGTGGTAAAGTTGGCTTTTCTAAGAAACATGACGATTTTGAGCTTGCTAGCGGAACGAGTCAGCGGAGAAGGCGGCATTAATCCGGACAATATCTTCAACCAGACTTCACAGTATCGGGGCGAACCCAAAACGGCCAGTTGATTGTCTGTCATGAATGGACGAAACCTCACGGCGCATAATTCATTGGGCACAACCACTTTATCAAATATTTTAGCGGCTGAAAATGTCGCATCCGGCAGCACACGCCGTTCACCGCGACGAATCAGTTGACTGGCGTGAGGGCTATCACCATGCGGCAATGACACCGTCCCCAATCCCCGTTCCTTGGCTATCGCAATAACTATTTCGACCCATTCCACACATATCACTGAATTGCGTTCAATCCAGTCAAAAGCGACAACACCTTTGCCAGTGGCGCCAAAACAGCGCTGCAATAAAAACTCCGCGGTATGCCGCCACAACGGTTCACGTTGCTTTTCGTCAAACCGTTCTGCCAACTTCTCTGCCAATCGGCCTATAAGCTTAATGCGCCTGACATTACGCGTGAGCAACAGCATTTGCAAACGCCACTTCCAATAATCAATCCACGAAAATAACTCGTTCATGTGGGCGACACGTACGCCTTGCAAGTAACTCAAATATCTCACGCGAAAGTCACGGCGGAACCGTGCGGATCCAATCAATACGACATCACATTGATGTCCGGACTGAATCCATTGATGAATCACTGGGGTAACATGATCAATGTCATTATAGTGACGAAGAAAAAACAGTGCTTTCATAACGGTGCTGTAAAAAAATCTAGAACATCATCCATCTTAAGCATTTTCCTTGTTTAAACAGACGATTCGGTAAAGCGCGCCATTTTACTCCCGCAACTACCCAATTACCAGCAACATGTCCGCACCTGTGAAAATTCCACAACACGCATGCCAATCGCCAATCGCATTATGCTGAATCGATAAAAGCAATGATCCGAATCAGCGAATAAATATTGGCCAACCTGCAAGAAAAGCCGGATAATCCGCACATCGCATTTGATTCTGTATTTATTAATCCAATCAATACATTTTGTTGCCATGAAAACAATTGCAATCATCCCAGCCCGCATGGGCTCATCACGCTTTCCGGGTAAGCCAATCGCAAAAATCCTTGGTCGCCCGATGATTGAGCATATTTATAAACGTGTTGCTATGAGTGCGTCTTTGAGCGCTACCTATATCGCCACCTGCGATGAAGCAATCCGCCAAGCTGCGGAAAGTTTTGGCGCCGCAGTGATCATGACTGCGGATACGCACGAGCGTGCCAGTGATCGCGTCGCGGAAGCCGTTACCCATATTCCGGATGCTGAACTGATCGTGATGGTACAAGGCGATGAACCGATGACGCACCCCGATATGATTGATGCTGCGGTCGCGCCTTTTAAACATGATCCGCGCCTTGGCTGCGTCAATTTGGTGCGTAAAATTGATCACGAAGCGGATTATCTTGATGCCAATACCATCAAAGTAGTAATGAATATCAATAACGATGCCTTGTACATGTCGCGCCGCCCCATCCCGAACTTAGCTAAATCGGGTTTTACCGATACCGCTGCGTATAAGCAAGTCTGCATCATTCCATTTCGCCGTGACATGCTGTTTCAATACACAAATCTAGCCCCCACTCCGCTCGAGCAACTGGAATCAATCGATATGTTGCGCCTGCTTGAACATGGCCTGCAAGTCAGAATGGTGCATACGGAATTTAATACACAGGCGGTTGATACTGAGGCCGATTTGGCGCGTGTTGAGAAACTGATGCAAGCCGACCCCTTGCTCGCCCGTTACTAGGATTAGCGCCATGTCCCTCAAATCAAGGCTAAGCCAATCCGAATTAACCATAGGTTCCTGGGTCACGCTGGGACACCCATCCATTGCCGAGATCATGGCATCCGCTGGGTTTGACTGGCTGGTGCTGGATATGGAACATAGCGTTCTGGAATTGAATGAAGTACAAGCCATTATCCAGGTTTTAGATGGCAAGCAATGCCCGGCCATTGTGCGCTTAACCTCCAATCATCCCGATCAAATCAAGCGTGTTATGGATGCCGGCGCCACCGGCGTAATGGTGCCGATGATCAAATCTGCTGCCGATGCCAAGGCGGCGGTAAATAGTGTTTATTATCCGCCGCGCGGATATAGAGGCGTCGGACTGGCCCGTGCGCAAGGCTACGGCGCAAGCTTCCAAGCATACCGGCAATGGCTGGAAGAAAACGCGGTGATTGTCGTCATGATCGAGCATATCGACGCCGTAAGAGCCATTGATCACATTTTGGCCGTTCCCGGTATCGACGCTTATATCATCGGTCCGTATGATTTGTCCGGTTCAATGGGACGTCCCGGTGATCTCAATCATCCCGACGTTCAAACAGCAATCGCGGAAGTTTTAGAAGCCGGGCGCCGCGCCCGGAAACCCGGCGGCATCCATGTAATTGAACCCGATCCGCAGGCGCTGCAACAACGCATTCAGGCAGGTTTTAATTTTCTCGGCTATGGATTGGATATCCGCATTCTCGATTCTATTTGCCGTAACCATTTACAAAGCATACGCACATCACTGAAAAACGCATGAACACACTGGTTATTTCCACTTCCTCATTCGATATCGACAACAATCCACCACTACAATATTTACTTAAAAATGGTTTAAAAATCGTAACCAATCCGCATCGCCGCAAATTAACCGAAGATGAAATCATCGCATTGCTAAAAGATGGCGCAACCGGATTGATCGCTGGCATCGAACCGCTGACCGAGCGCGTATTTCAATCTGCCAATCATTTAAAAGTCATTTCGCGCTGCGGCGCCGGACTGGACAGCGTCGATCTGCTTGCAGCAAAGAATCATGGCATTACCGTTGTGAACACACCCGAAGCGCCGGCACAAGCGGTGGCGGAACTCACTATGGGCTTGATGCTGACCTTGCTGCGGCAAATTAATACGATCGATCACGCCGTGCGCAGCGGTGAATGGCCGCGTACGCAAGGCGGCCTGCTCGCAGCGCAAACCGTCGGTATTATTGGACTCGGACATATCGGCCGCCGTGTCGCGCGTTTGTGCCTGGCATTCGAAGCTACTGTCATCGCGCATGATCCCTATGCCAGTCAAGTACCCGCCGATGTAACTGCAGTATCTCTGGAGACATTGCTGGCTACTGCTGACATTATCACGCTGCATTTGCCATACGCTACAGACACGCATCATCTGTTAAATGCCCGATCATTGTCCGCCATGAAATCCGGAGCAATCGTTATCAATGCGGCACGCGGGGGGTTAGTGGATGAAAATGCGCTTTTTGAAGCGCTAAAATCGGGAAAAATAAGCGCCGCAGCATTGGATGTGTTCGAGCAGGAACCTTATCACGGCCAATTAATCGAATGCGGCAATGTCATCCTGACTTCGCATGTCGGATCGCTCGCACGGGAATCGCGCCAGCGCATGGAAATTGAAGCGGCAGAAAATCTGCTGCAAGGTTTAATTAAAACAGGCCTCATCAAATGATCGATCAAACAATCGCTAACGAAAAAGTAATCGTATTCGGCGCCAGTGGTTTCCTAGGCAGCCATGTTGCCGACGCGTTGTCCGCTGCGGGATACCGGGTAAGGCTATTCGACCGCAGCCCATCGCCGTACCTTAAAAAAAACCAGGAAATGATCGTCGGCGATATCATGAACCTTGATCAAGTGATCGAAGCCGCCAAAGATGCATCCATCGTCTACAACTTTGCTGCCATTGCCGATATCGACGAAGCTCACGACAAGCCGATACCGACAGCAACCATTAACGTGTTGGGCAACATGCATGCGCTCGAAGCCGCCCGCATCGCCGGCGCACGCCGCTTTGTATTTGCCAGCAGCGTCTATGTCTATTCCGAATCCGGATCGTTTTATCGCGCCAGCAAGCAGGCTGCGGAACGTTTTACCGAAACTTATCATGACCGCTATGGCTTAAATTACAATATCCTGCGTTACGGTTCACTGTACGGCCGGCGTTCCGATACACGCAACGGCATATACCGCATGCTGCACGAAGCCGTAGCGCACCATTCCATCACCTACAAAGGCAGCGGCGAAGCCATGCGTGAATATATCCATGTGGAAGACGCTGCGCGAATGAGTGTGCAAATACTGGCACCGGAATTTGCCAACCGGCATCTGATTCTGACGGGACAGGAAAAAATGCGCATCAAAGATGTCATGACGATGATCTCGGAAATGCTGCCTTGGACGGTCGAATTGTGTTTCGACGAGGCGAATGCCGTGCATCACTATGAAATAACACCGTACGCATTTCAACCGCGCATTGGACGCAAGCTGGTACTGAACGAACATGTCGACTTGGGACAAGGCTTGCTCGATTGCTTGCGGGAAATCCACCAGAATCTGCACCAAGCAGACGAAAATAACGATGCCATTCCCGCGACTTCAGACAACCGGGCGTGATGATTGATAATGATAGATTCTCACTGGCAAGCTATTATTTTTGATTTTGATGGGGTGGTCGTTGAATCGGGAAAAATTAAAACCCAAGCATTCGCGGAACTCTATCGCTCCCACGGCGAGGAAATTGCCGCAAAAGTAGTGCAATTTCATACCCAAAACGGCGGCATGTCGCGCTACCGCAAATTCCGTCATTTCCAACAGTATTTTCTCAATAAACCGCCGCTGACTGAAGCGGAAGAAAAAGAATTGGACCGGCGTTTTTCCGAATTGGTGGTCGAAGCCGTCGTCGCCGCTGAAGCCGTACCCGGCGCGGTGGAGCTAATCCGTCAGCAAGCCGGAAAAATTCCGTTATTCGTAGCCTCCGGCACGCCTGAAAATGAGCTGAAAGTTATTGTCGAACGCCGCGGCCTGACGCCTTACTTCAAAGAAATACGTGGCGCACCAGCATTGAAGCAAACCATCATCGCTGACATTCTAGCCGAATACCGCTTAAAACCCGCAACGGTTCTGATGATCGGCGATGCAATGGCGGATTACGAGGGCGCGCAAGCCAATAACACCGCTTTTCTCGGCCGCGTTCACCCCGATGACCCCAATCCGTTCCCCGCGCACATAGAAACCGTTCCAAATTTGCGCGGATTAGTTGCTTAATTATCCAATTTCCCGATGCAAAGACATGTTTATTCCAATATCGAATCATTAAGCCAAGCCTTTGCCGATTTTGCCGCCAGCACATTGCAACAAGCGCTCTCTCGCAAATCCAACGCTTCACTCGTTCTTCCTGGCGGCAACACGCCGCGTCATTATCTGCCTGCCCTCGCACAGCGTCAGCTACCCTGGGAGCGCATCACGGTAACGCTAACGGATGAACGCTGGGTCAATGCCACTGACGAACAATCCAACGAACGTCTGGTAAAGCAATATTTGCTCGATTATCTTCCCGCCCATACAACGTTTATCGGCCTAAAAACCCGCCACCATTCGCCCGATGACGCCATTGGCGAAATCCACCAGCGCATGGACCGGCTGCCGTTACCTGTGAGCTTGACGGTTCTGGGGTTAGGAGAAGACGGTCATATCGCATCGTTATTTCCCGGCATGGATCCAAAGCGCCTTACAGTGCGCCACTGTATCGCGGTTGAACCGCCCATCGCAGCGTCACGCCGAATCAGTCTTTCTTTATCAATGCTGGCTGAAAGCGAACATATTGCGCTAGTGATTGCAGGAGAAAATAAACGGCGATTGTTGGACCGGTTGAGTAGCAATCCCGATCCAAACTTACCGGTTACATGGCTGTTACAATCCAGTCAGTCCCCGATTACGGTCTTCGAAACTTCCATGTAATCGACTTGAAGA
>SSFV01000129.1 GCA_008015565.1 Nitrosomonas sp.
CCTAATTTAACTACACCTCTCAGGCTAGTCGACATCACCACTTAAAGTCAAGTCATTTGTCATAAAATTTATAATTCCATGTTAAGATTTTATTCACTCAAAGATTATTTTTTGCATTGTGAAACAATAAATTAATTAAACAATAAAGTTTAATTGAATTTACTGAGGATACGAGAGAAGGATTGATACTACCGAACCAACTCAACATACTATGCACAATATGACGAGAGTGGATTCGAACAATTTCTACTTCTTTAGCATTACATAGAGTTAGTATAACTACTCCCCTATAACAGCAATGTTTAGAAACTTTTCTCGCTGCTTTGTGAACAATTTTTTTTGTTAATAACAAATAAAATATTACCAAAACGGTATTTTTTAGTGGTACAGTCTCGAGTGGTTTCAGTAGATGGACGGCAAATTCGTCTATCGCCATAATCAATTCGCCACAAGTCTGCAACAAGCCGCTGTCACTATCTCAGCAAAGTTCGATAAAAAAAACAAGTCAAAGAGTGCAACTTGTCTACAATTGATACGCTTGGAGCTTGTTTTAATTTTTATATAACTTCAGATAGTTATTATGCAGTGACTGTAGAAATAATGGCAAAGAAAGGTCAAGGAGTTTGTTCCGCAGCATTAAAGTATAAAAATTGTAAATTCCTATCATTTACTTTTTTAAATGCTTGTAATTGAAAAATAGCTTGAACATAACGGCTAGTAACTTTTCCTTAGACCGGAAATCTTGGCGTCTGCATAGCAAAATCGTAGTTGAGCTATCGCAATAAATTCTGATATTCAGTAAATTTCGCCACTTATTTATTCAAATTATTCAATTTTAATGTTATGAGGTCCTTCAGGGCTTAATTGAAAGGGGAGAATTTTCTATGATAATTGAAAATCTTATACAACGAACACTAAGAAGCAATCTTTGCAGCGCAATCAATCAAATGCGCAGTACAGCAATATTATTATTTTTTTCCGCTGCGGTAGTTTTATTTCCTTGGAAATCAGCGCAGGCAATTGATTTTGTTGCGCCTACGAATAATCCGATTAAGTGGCATCCCGGCCATTACGTTACGCTCGTATACCCAGGCCCAAGCAAACCAGCATACATGGAAAAGGTCTATCAAGAACTAGCGGATTATCCAACATTACGAGGTGTTACGATTCGCTACCGATGGCCAGATTTAGAACCAACTAAAGGAAACTATGATTTTTCTTCCATCAGCAATCACCTCAAAGCACTGGCAGCTCGGAAGAAGAGGCTGATTATTTTGATCGAATTAAGATCATCAGTTCAATATGGTCCACCGGAACTGGTGCCGGAATATCTGAAAGCAGCAGCCTACGAAGGCGGCATCTTTCCTTTTAGCGGCTCTCGTAGCACCGCCATCAAAGGCTATAACATCAAACTATGGAATGCGCAGGTTCAGGAACGTTTTGCTGCGCTTATAAGCAAATTGGGAGAGCGGTTTAATTCTCACTCGTATTTTGAAGGTATCGGTTTAACGGAAACCTCCATAGGCAAACCGATTACACCGCTAACCGGTGCACAATTTAATGGTTATTACAAAAATATTATTAATATCAATCAACAAATGCGTATGCATTTCCCCAATACAATGGTATTTCAATTTATGAATTATCCAAGGGATAAAATTCCATCATTTGTGAATAACATGAAAAAAACGGGCATAGCATTGGGTTGCCCGGATATTTTTCTTGAAGAAGCAGGATTATTTTATGATGCAACAAAAACGCCTCCTGAGGGAATTTATAGTTATTATCCTGGGCTTTCTGGAGTCATTCCACTGACGGTTCAAATCGAAGAATCAAATTATGAAAATACTCGTTACGATAATAAAGGCTTCCAGCCTGCTATTTCAGAATTACTCACTTTTGCGAAGCAAAATCTGAAAATTAATTACTTGTTCTGGACGCGATCTCCGGATTATTTTCCCGAGGTGCTAGAACTGATGAGCATGAAAAATCAACGGAGTAACACATCCGGCGGGTTGAATGCAGCCTGTCCGAGTTCTTATTTTTCTTGTGTTAAATAATAATCGAGCCAAAAGAGATTCTGAAGCAATTCAGAGAAAATACATAATGCCTCAGACTTGCTCTGAGGCATTACTTTTTAATCGCCATAAAATTAATTATGCTCTCTAATTTAACTTAATCCTGTTCAGTTTTTAAGATTTTTCCATTGACATCCAATTCAAGCTCGATTTTTTTTCCTTCATTCTTAATTTCCACTTCATAAACCGAAAACGTTCCATCCGGTTTGGTAACTTTTTCAGCCTCTTCTATGGTTGCTTTCGGATATACGTTGGAAATAGCCTGAATTAACGGTTCCGGCAATGCTTTAACATCGAGCGTTTCTTCTATTTGAAGCATCCCGCCAGCGGAGTCAAACAAAACTTCATATTCCCTGCCGTTTAACTTGAATTCCGCTTCATAAACGGTTTTACCATCGAGCGTTTCCTTCTCGAATTCTACATCTTTAGCATTTGGGTAAGCTTTTTCAAGTGCTTCGATTACCAGTTTAGGCACTTGCGGTTTACCATCATCTTTTTCACTCGCATTGGCCTGACCGAATATCAACAAAAAAGCGAACAAAATCGTAATAACCCAGAATTGCGTTTTCATATAACCTCCTCTATTTATTAATACTAAATCTAAACCGATTAACTTTTAGCCGGCCTCCCGGTTTTGATTACTTCCACTTGCCCGATAGCATTAAGTAATGCGGCATTTGTGAGTTTTGATAAACGAATTATTCCTGCGCGAATTAATTCACTTTTTTTAACGTGAATCCCGGCTTCAAGGCATTTCTTTTTAAGAATAGCCAGCTTGCTATAATCGTTTTCCGGCATTGTATAACTATCTCTTATCATTTTGATTTTTTTAGATTTATCTTTTTTTGATGACTTTTCTGCCGTGACATTTACTGCAGATATCGCTTTCGTGGGTTTGTGAACAGCATTTTCGGATTTATTCGATTTTTTCATTACAGCATTTTTTGCTACAACATCTTTGGTTTCCAGCGCTGCATTTTTTTTCTTAACGTTTGAATAGTTTTTGGCCGTCATGACAAATCCTCATAAGTAATTAATAAACATTATTATTTAAATTAAACGATATAAACTGTTTATATAGTATATATCGTTTATTATTTTTTTGAAATGAAATCTGTAATAAATGCTTCATATTGCTTTGTTAATTTATATATTTTTAACATTTATGCGCTCGAAGACTGATTCAATAAAAATGGAAGTTGTAGAAACCAAACCGGACAATGCGGTTACCTGTGGTGCGGCACCTGAATTCAGTCGCAGTGAAATCTTCTTGCAACTTGTTAGAATTATCGAACAACGCCAACTTACCGCAAATTTTCAACCCATTATTTCCATGTCTACGGGAGACATTATTGCTTACGAAGGATTGATTAGAGGTCCTTCGAACAGCTCATTGCATTCGCCATTTAGCTTGTTCAAGGCAGCATCACAATTTGGATTATTGCTGGAAGTTGAGCGCTTATGCCACCAGTTGACGCTGGAAGCTTTTGTGCAATTAAAGCTAGCAGGCAAACTGTTTCTGAATGTAAGCCCTGAGTGCCTTCTGGATGCAAACTTTAAGAATGGGGAAACGCTTGATTTCATGCGTTCACTTGGATTGGAACCGCATCGTGTCGTTATCGAACTAACCGAGAATCAACCCACTTATGACTATTCGTTGTTGCGCGAAGCTGTGCGGCATTATCGATCTTTAGGATTGGAAATTGCAATTGACGATTTAGGAGAAGGATTTTCCAGTCTTCGTCTTTGGTTTGAATTGAACCCGGAATATGTCAAAGTTGATCAGCATTTCGTACAGAATATCAATCAGGATCCGGTCAAATTGCAATTTGTGCGGTCCATACAACAAATTGCCGAAAATTCGAATTCAGCAATCATAGCCGAAGGTATCGAAACACGAGCTGAATTTATGATAATCAAGGACTTAGGAATATTGTTGGGGCAAGGTTATTATATTGCGCGCCCCAACATCAATCCGGTTTCGATTGTTTCGGCTGATACTGCGAGCTGTTTGCAGCAAAATGGAATTACTGTGTATCCGTGGAAAAACACGATTATGCACAAAAATACTTCCGCCATAAAATTGCTGATTCCGGCTACCCCGGTTAGACCAGAAACGAACAATGAAGAGGTTTACCGTATCTTTGATGTTTCACCGATGCTGGAATCGTTGCCTGTCGTTGATGAAACCACGCCTGTAGGCATTATTTCACGCAGCCGGTTAATCGATGCCTTTGCCCGGCCTTATTGGAGAGAGCTATACGGTAAAAAATCCTGCACGGTGTTTATGGATCCCTCACCGCTGGTAGTCGACAAAAATATCAGCTTGCAAGAATTAAGCAGCGCCATCGTAGCGGCTGGGCAGCGTCACTTATCCAATGGCTTCATCATTACTGATCAAGGCCGCTACGCCGGCATAGGAACCGCTCATGACCTCATGCGTGCAATAACCCAGTTACAAATAACTGCTGCACGTTATGCTAATCCGTTGACATTGCTGCCGGGGAACGTGCCAATTGACGAGCATATTGAGAGACTGCTGCAAGGCCGGATCAGTTTTTGCGCTTGCTATTGTGATCTTGATGCATTTAAACCATTTAATGATCTCTATGGCTACCGTAAAGGCGATGAAATCATTCGGGTTACCGGAAACTTATTATCAAGAATGTGTGACTCGGAACGTGATTTTATTGGACATATCGGCGGTGACGATTTCATCATTCTATTTCAAAGCAGTGACTGGGAGCTTCGATGTCACGAAATTTTGAAGCATTTTTCCCATGAAATCGAACATTTTTTCAAACCGGTTCACCGTGAGCAAAAAGGATATTTTGCAATTGATCGAACGGGAACACAGATTTTTCATCCACTAGTAACCCTCTCAATCGGCGCAGTTTTAGTACTCCCCGGAAGTTACAGCTCACATCATGAAATTTCTTCATTGGCATCCATTGCCAAAAGCCAGGCAAAGAATAAACCGGGAAACAGTCTTTTTATTGAGCGGCGTACAAACTATGCAGCATATGCCAATCACTATCAAACTAACGATGGCTGATTTACACAATCTTTTAAATAAAAAGCGCATTTAAATCATATTCTGATTCGATTTCAGTTCATGATTTTCTGGATAGATTATGAATGTGTAGTTGTGTTTTCATCATGACCAGATCATTACAATCAATCCAGTGAATTCCACCGATTCCTTGTCTTAACAAACAACCGGCACCGCATTAGAAATCCGAGTTGGATTGTGCTGCCAGTAACAACCGCATCTCCCGAATTTGTTCATCAGAAATTCATCCAAATTTCATTTAATAATCATATGTATGAAATATCTCATGGCTAATATCATGGATGGATAGGCATGCTAAATCCAATAAGCAGAGTTAGTACAACTATAAATAATGTACAGGAGGTACAAATGAATCAAATGGTATTAGTAATTGGCGCAGCCATGGTTAGTTCGGCTGCCATTGCTTTTTCATTATCGGCTGCAAGCTGGGCTGGCATGGATGACGAAACAACGCAAAGATACACAAAACATAAGCCAGCTAACAGTATACAGTTAGGACCGCGCCCTTTTTTTCTAATAAACGATATGGATCATGGAGCGCTCAAGAAAAAACTCGAAAGTTGTGAAACAGGTCCGTTCAAACGTACCGATTTCTCAATCGGACACCGCGGTGCTCCGCTGCAATTTCCTGAACATACATTAGAATCCTATCAAGCAGCTGCAAAAATGGGTGCTGGAAGCCTGGAATGCGATGTAACCTTCACCCAGGATAAAGAACTGGTTTGCCGCCATTCCCAATGTGATCTGCATACTACCACCAACATTCTTGAAACCGAATTGGCCGGGCGATGTTCTGTGCCCTTCCAACCAGCAGTTTATGACGAAAATGGTATCTTAGTCAGTGCTGCGACAGCACAATGCTGTACCAGTGATATCACATTGGCGGAATTCAAATCTTTAAAGGGTAAAATGGATGCATTTGATTCACGTGCCACGACAGTAAGTGATTACATGAAAGGCACCGCTGATTGGCGAACTGATTTATATGCAAGCCGTGGAACTTTGTTGGCCCATAAGGAAAGTATCGCGTTATTTAAAAAACTGGGAGTCAAGATGACCCCGGAACTCAAATCACCGGATGTCTCCATGCCGTTCAATGGATTTTCTCAGCAAGATTATGCGCAGAAAATGATCGACGAATACAAACAAGCTAATATTCCGGCTTCAAAGGTCTGGCCACAGTCATTTGATATCAAAGACGTATTGTATTGGATACAAAACGAACCGGACTACGGAAAACAAGCAGTTTTCTTGGATGGCCGCTATGAAGATCCTGCATTTGACCATCGTAATCCTGCAACATGGCGCCCTTCCATGGAACAGTTAATTTCGCAAGGCGTGCAAATTATTGCTCCACCGATTTGGATGCTATTGGAAATTGAAGAAGGCAAAATTGTCCCCTCGCTTTATGCGAATAAAGCTAAGAAAGCAGGACTCGATATCATTGCCTGGACGTTCGAGCGATCCGGCCCGCTAGCTGGAGGCGGCGGTTTTTATTATCAAACGCTCAATGGTGATAACCCTCATCCAGTAAACCCGGAACCTGGCGTCATCAATAATGATGGCGATATGTATCATGCGTTGCATGTTTTGGCCAAAGAGGTTGGTATATTAGGCATATTTTCGGATTGGCCCGCAACGGTCACGTATTATGCCAACTGCATGAATCTGAAATAGGCGTTAAACATTAAATCAAATGCTCAATGTTTTCACCCGCCGAGCATTTGATTGTTCATAGCAAAGCATGCGAATAATTGTATTGTTAGCTTATTAATCAATCTCACCTTGTTATCTATTCATCAAAAAACTGTCATTTCACCGACATCAGGCCTTCATGTATTTCTCCTATCATGTTTTTGCAAACAATAACTGTTTGTTTTAACAAACCACTGGAGAATTAATAATGAAAGTAAGTTTTATTGAATCAGCACGTACTGTAAGTATCCTAATGGCACTGACTTTGCTGTCGAATCAATCAGCCGCTAACAACGATTGGGTGTACAGCCAAGCGGGAGATGTTACCAGCCATAGCGCAGTACTGTGGGGGCGTTGTAATCAGGAACAAAAAGCAATGCTGGTGTTTTCGCTGGCAACAAAAAAAGAAGCGCTTGCTAAGGCTCATGACAAAAATAGTCACGGCAAGCACACTCCTGTGAGAAGAAAAACGCAAATGGTGACGGACAACTCAGATTTCACCGGCTCAATTGTTATCAAGGGATTGGAATCAGGTACGCGATATTATTATCAGGCTGAATGTAAATCAATGTCCCATGATAAGCATGCATCCGATGCTGGGAATATTTCCAGCTTCAAAACTGCGAGCGATCGCAACAAACCTGCTTCGGTACGTTTTGTTTGGGCAGCTGATTTAGGCGGTCAAGGTTGGGGACGCAATCCAAACTTAGAAATCACTCATGTAGATGGCGAATCAATCAAAGGCGGTTATGTGATGTTTGAAACCATGTCTAAGTTAAACCCTGATTTTGCGCTGTTTCAAGGTGACATGATCTATGCGGACAATCCCATTCCAGCAAGCAAAGAAATTCCGGCCGATGCCGGGGGCGGCACTTGGATCAATTATCCAGCTAAAGATTTTGTTGCGATTACATTAGATGATTTTCGGAATAACTGGAAATATAATCTGGGTGATAAAAAAATGACCGACTTTCTTTCAAAAACACCCGTTTACGTGCAATGGGACGATCACGAAGTAACCAATAATTGGTATCCTGGCGAGATCATGCCGGAAGGTGCGCCCTACTTTGGAATTGCTGCCGATGTCTTAGCTGTTAATGCCAAACAAGCACTGTTTGAATATAACCCTATTGAGGGCCGCAATTTGTATCGAAGTGTCCAACATGGCAAGCATATGGAATTATTTTTACTAGACGAGCGCAGCTTCCGCGACGCCAATCCGGAGAATTATGATCCCGATGGAATCGAGATGCTCGGAAAAAAACAGTTAACCTGGTTAAAAAAAGCATTAAAAAAATCTCAGGCAACTTGGAAAATCATTTCCACGCATGATCCACTTAGCATTGTTACTGGCGGTGCCGATGATCGCGACGCATGGGGACAAGAGGACCCCGCTGTATTAGGGCGCGAAGTGCAATTGGCAGAGATTTTGAGATTTATTAAGGAACATGACATTAAGAATGTTGTATTTCTTACTTCCGATGTTCATTTCACCGCAGCTATAGCTTATGATCCTGCCCGTGCAACGGCTAAGGACTTCAATCCGTTCTGGGAATTTGTTATCGGCCCCATCCATGCGGGCGCTTTTGGTCCTGGTAACTTGGACACGAGCTTCGGACCGCAATACGAGTATCTACGTGCCCCCGGCACGGAAGGGATCGGACAGAATTCTCCGCCGCCCCACTTACAATCGTTCGGTTTTGCCGAAATCCGGAAAAATGGGACTCTGACGATTAAACTGATCGATATTACCGGTGCTACTTTGTTTGAAAAAACTATGTCACCGCAGTAAGCTCGCACCGATCAGTATTATCGCCCCTGTTGTTGCAAACAGGGGTTTTGCAGTTTGCAATTAAGGTGATTTAACAATCTCAGAGCAATTGGTTTGCCAAATTGGCGAGGTTAGATCGTTCGCCTTTTTCCAGCCGGACATGCGCATAAATGTCATGGTGCTTGATTTTATCGATGAGATAGGACAAGCCATTACTCTGGGAATCAAGATAAGGCGTATCGATTTGGTAGATATCGCCGGTGAAAACAATCTTGGTATTTTCACCCGCACGCGTAATAATGGTCTTGACTTCATGCGGGGTGAGATTTTGTGCTTCATCGACGATAAAAAAAACGTTGGAAATACTGCGCCCGCGGATATAAGCCAGTGGCGTAATTTTCAATTTCTCTTGCTCAACGGCATCCGTAATTTGTTTATATTCCTTATCTTTCTCGGCAAACAGGCTTTTAATGAATTTAAGATTATCCCACAGCGGCTCCATATACGGATTAAGTTTTGATACGATATCGCCCGGCAGGAAACCAATATCCTTATTGCTCAGTGGCACAATCGGGCGCGCTAAGTATATCTGCTTAAAATTTCTTTTTTGATCGAGTGCGCCGGCGAGTGCAAGTAACGTCTTTCCTGTTCCGGCGACACCTTGCAGCGTAACAAGTTTAATATTCGGATGTGTTATTGCATGCAAAGCAAATACTTGCTCGGCATTTCTAGGTGTAATCCCGAAAGCGGATTCTTTTTCAATACGTTCGATGCGTTGCGATAGCGGGTTATAAAAAACCAGCACAGAAGCGCGATTACCTTTCAAAATAAAGTAATGATTGGGTATGGGGTCTGGTATGCCGATGTCGGCCGGCATGCAAAAATTATTGCTGTAAACACAGTCAATAATTTCTTTTGCCAAACCTTCGATTACAGTTTTACCAGTGTAAAGCGAATCGAGATCTTTGATTTTTCCGGTTTCAAAATCCTCTGCGGGAATATTGAGGGATTTTGCCTTGAGCCGCAAATTGATGTCTTTGGAAACCAAAACAATTTTGTTACCGGGATATTCTTCGCTCAATGAAATTACCGTATTCAATATGCGATGATCAGCCGTACTCTCTCCAAATATCTGGGTGGCATCCAGACTGGATGTTTTTTCCTGCATGCAAACTTTAAAATGGCCGTGATTCGGTTGATCGATGGGAATCCATTTTTGTAATGAATGATTGGCGGATAACTTATCGATAATCCTTATGAACTCTCGTGCTTCGAAGTTCTTGATGTCATTGCCTTTCTTAAAATGATCCAGTTCCTCCAATACTGTAATTGGAATGGCTACGTCATTGTCTTCAAAGCTATAAATAGCACTGTGGTTATACAAAATAACCGAAGTGTCGAGCACAAATATTTTCTTTTTGGGTCTTCTTGGCATAAGAAAATGAACCGTTGAAAACGATACTCGCGTTATTTAATTGCACGTAAAGTAGATTTTAGATCCTTAGGAAAATAAATGTACTCTCTTTTTTCATGATATGCCACTTCTTCAACCGAAGTGGCGCCAGTGGCTTTTGTTATTTTAATTTAACAGTTTACCTAGATTCAGGAATTGCGTTTCGCCAGTCGAGTTGTCAACGCCATCATTATCGGTAACGGCATAAAAGGTACCGTCCGCTGTTCTCACCAATCCTTCAAGTTTATCGTGAACCCAGCCTTTGCCTGCTTGCATCGCAGGTAACACATCGATAATCAAGGTCTTACCAAGTACCGGAAAGTTACCTTCAGCTTGGGTTTTGGGTGTAATGTTACTAATATCCGTGCGATAAACACGTTTGATGCGCGCATCCGGTCCTGCCTGATTATCGCGCTCGATGATTGCAAATTCGCCATTACCCAGCGCGGTAATTTCGGATAATCCCACAAAACCGCCTGCCGGAGATTCTACCGGATCCAAAGGATAGTAAAAGAATTTCCATTCATCTTCATCAACGGCGCTATCCAAATCCAGAGCTGGCGTATACTGACCAATACGCACCATACCGGGAGGATCATTCTTCCATTCCCGCTGGAAAGCTACGTAAACCTGTTCATTAGTGCCAACCTTTCCGGTTACGGCAACACCTTCAAAGCCGTTGCTTTGTTGCAATGCCTCAACCGCAGCCGGCAAGCGGATTTCTCGTACCACTGTGCCATTACTCAGTGCTTCGATCAATAAATTCCGCGTCGTAGATACGCCCGCACCTTCAGAAACAAGCCAGAAACCGCCATCGCTACGCTGCGAAATTCCCTCGAGATCATAGTTAACCCTCGCGCCATTTTTCAATAATAGCGTTTCATGGGTAATCTTTGCCGGAAAATCACTGATATCGATGCTATAGATACGGCTCTCGTTATAAAAGCCGTCATGAACAGCAAACAACTTGTCTGCATCGAATTTATCGGTAGAAAGTGCAGACAATGCGCCCCAAACAATTGGCTTGCCATTGGCTTGCCGGGAAGATTTGATTTGAGGGTAGGCTGCTGGTTTTCGCTCTAACCGGAAAATATTGATCTGGGCGCGGACGGGTGAATCCACTTCGGTAGAAGCTACAAAAAGATTGCGGCTGGGGATAGCAAGCAGGCCTTCCGGTCCAACTCCTGTAGGTAGTGTCTGCATGTAATTCAGCTTATTTCCTTTTGCCTTATATACACCTACAAAATTAGCTCGCTCGGATCCTACGAAAACCAGTGTTTCATTATGATAACGGCCCGTTGTCACACCCTCCGGTTCGGTTCCTTTATTATCCGAGCGTTTTTCCGGATAGTGGCCAATGGTTGCAGCCATATATTCGAATTTTGAGCCCGAATCATACAATAACTTACCGTTACGATTTAAAACACTGAAGCCGCGGCTGCCACCAAATAAATCCCCTTCGTTGGCGGTAACTACTTTGTTATTATTCAACCACGCGATACCATCCGGTTCGCGCGCAACATCGATAAGCGTACTGTTGAAATCGATGAGCTTATTATCGCTGTTATCGATGCCGCGAAGCGTAACGGTTCCGGCATTAAAATCCCGTACAATCTCCCCATTGACGAGATTAACGAACACGATATGGTTATTCTCTTGCAAGGTCACCGCGGCGATATTATTTTCATTGATACTGACAAACTCCGGTTCGGGATCATTGCCGCCATATTCCGCCAATCCAGTGAGTTGAACCGGGCGTACTTTCCATTTTTCCGGTGCTCCAATTAAGTCGATAATGTTCAAATAGCCAGCTGGCAGTTGCGGTAATCCGCCTTCCACATTATCTACGGCTACATCCTCGTCACGCTCATTCTCGATGACGACTGCAGCATATCGGCCGTTTGGGCTGGTAGCAACCGAGTCGGGTTGTCCGCCCATATCAATTTCCCGAACGGGTGTACAGCTTGTGACATCGCTCAGGCAAGCGGGTAAATTGTAAACCGCCAGCATACCGGAAGGATTAGTAAAACTGGCCGAGGTGTTTACGCCAACCAGGACATAATTGCCTGATACGGCTACCGATGTCGGCTTGCCCGGCGTATTCACAGTGCCGAGACCGAGAGGGTGTTCCGGATCACCGATATCGACAAACCCGATTTTTCCAGTTGGATTGTCTGTGTAAATCAGAATATTGCCATCTTTGCTCGTCGCAATAATCTCTGCAACCGTTTCTTCAATCACATTTCTGTCACAACTGGTGTTTTCGCATACCAAATAAGTAGCGGTACGCTGAAAATAAGCACTTGAGTTATCATTATCCTGGGATCCGGCAACCGCTAAGTTTGATAACGCAGTAAAAATTGCAAGACTCAAGGAGCTCTGAGTCAAACGAACTGCTTGCTTTAATAATTTCATTGTAAGAATCCTTAACGATTTGAATAAATTTATATTGTTATTGTTGTAAGCCATGCTATTGTTGAAATCGAATTGAAATACATGGCTTCGGAAGTATGGTAGTGAAAATTTGTTGCGCGGTTATTGCGGTAATGTGTCAACCAAAACTACTAAAAGCTGCAGAATAAAAAGTCTCAATAAACATTTTTGAGGACAATGCAATAAGAGTTTTTTCGTGTTACTGAGAAAGTGAATAACCTGAATTTTGCAAACTAAAATAATTTATCATTAGGGAATTGGAAGACGTTTTGCACGGTCACCAGGAAATCGATTTATTAATTTTAAAAACAAATGGTTAGTGTACGTCAATTCATAACGCTCATTCACCAAAAGGAATGTTATGCAGCAAAATGAAGATCTTTTTTCGCACCAGGATACATTGGCCAAATTACATGAAAATCTGCCATTGACTGAGAAACTGCGCTTTCTGCACCAAGTGATTCGTCAGGATTTTCCATTTATTGACCGTCTGGCGATTGCTCTTTTTGACGAGCAAACCGAGATGTTGAAAACTTATACGCATAGCACAGAAGGCAATGACAATCCGGTGACCACTTACGAAGCACCGTTGAGCGCAGCACCTTCATTACGGACCATCATCGAGCATCGCCGCCCGCGCTTGGTTCAAGATCTAAATATCTTTTCGCATGGCACACATGAACATACCAAACGCATCGCTGCCAAGGGATATAAGTCCAGCTATACCATGCCGCTTTATCAGAGCGGCGTTTTCGTTGGTTTTCTGTTTTTTAATTCGCTCCAAGAACACCCTTTTACGCCCAATATCTTGCGCCAGATTGATATTTACGGACATCTCATCGCACTGATGGTCATTAACGAATTGACCGCCATCCGGACGTTGATTGCTGCCGTTAGGGCAGCACGCAGCATGACGCATTATCGTGATATTGAAACGGGTTCACACATTGATCGTACTGCCCATTACGCGCGTCTGATTGCGCGTGTATTGGCTGCCAGTTATGGCATTACCGATGAGCAGATTGAACATATTTTTTTATTTTCACCCATGCACGATGTCGGCAAAATAGGAATCCCGGATAATATCCTGCGCAAACCCAGCAAGCTAAACGATAGCGAATTTGATGTGATGAAAACCCATCCGGAAAAAGGCCGTGAAATTATCGACTCCGTTCTTAAGGATTTCAGTTTGGGCACGTTCGGGCATGTCGATATTTTACGCAATATCGCTGAATATCATCATGAAGCCATCGATGGCAGCGGTTATCCTAAGGGTCTGAAAGGTGAAGAAATACCTATCGAAGCGCGCATCAGCGCGGTGGCTGATGTGTTTGATGCGCTAACTTCGCGCCGTTCTTATAAAGCGGCGTGGAGTAACGAAGAAGCTTTTGCCGTACTGCAAAAAATGTCCAATTCAAAACTGGATCGTGATTGTGTAGAAGCGTTGATTAACAATGCCGACAAAATTCTGGAAATACAGCAGCGTTTCCATGACAATGAGTTGATCTGAGTAACAGTCCGTTATTGATTTGATTCAGCTTGCTTGACCCATTTCTGTACCACTAGGCTGCCAATCAGATCGCCTTCCACATTCACCATCGTTCGTACGGTATCCAATATCCGATCGACTGGCAGCAAAATAGCGATTGCTTCAACCGGCAATCCGACCGACTGCAATACCACAGCCATCGTCACCATGCCTGCGCTCGGAATGCCTGGCGCACCGATCGCTGCGAGCATGGCGGTTAAAAATACGATCATCTGCTGCGACAAACTGAGTTCCATTCCCACCAAATTAGCGATAAATAATGCGGCAATCGCCTCATACAGCGCCGTACCATCCATATTCATGGTAGCACCCAGCGGAATAACGAAACCAGCGACATCGCGTTTAACATGCAGATGTTGTTCAGCGCAACGCAATGTAACGGGTAATGTTGCTGCACTGGAACTGGTAGCAAATGCCGTAATGAGAGCTTCCCGTCCGCCCCGCCAGAATTTAAAAGGTGTTATACCGGTGGTGAAGTAAAGAATCAAAGGCAAGACTACGATGCCATGTAATAATGTAATACTCAGCACAATCGCTACGAACTTGAACAAGGTTTCCAGCAGGCCGGTATCTTGCGCAGCCACTAATTGCAGCACTAATGCCATGATACCGAAAGGCGCCAAACGCATAATCCAACCAACCAGCATGAGTATCAATTCAAGGAATTCCTGCATGAGGATCAGGATGTTGCGATAGCGCTCCCCACCGACAACCAAGGCAATTCCCAACAGCAATGCAAATATCACAACTGCCAGCACGTTGCCTTGCGCTAAAGCGGCGATCGGGTTCTGAAATAACGAATGCAGGAAGTGTGCAAAAAAATCAGATAGCGACATCTGCGTCACCCGGAAATCTTGCATGGCATCTTGAAACATCGCTATTTGCAGTCCGCTGCCAGGCTGCAATATATTCGCGGCCGTTAATCCCAGCAAGACTGCGAGCGCCATCGTCGACACAAAGAAAATGAGCGCCACCTGCCAGACGCGATTCATTTGCCGGTGTAACCGCAGATTGGCCACACCGACTACGATCGATGTAAAAACCAATGGAATCAATACCATTCGCAACAAATC
>SSFV01000023.1 GCA_008015565.1 Nitrosomonas sp.
CTTCCTGCGGACCGCCGATTTCACCGATCATCAACGCGACTTTGGTTTCAGGGTCTTGTTCCAATCGTTCCAGAATATCGCGGTGCGAGCTGCCGGGAATCGGATCGCCGCCGATGCCGACTGATGTAGAAATACCGATGCCGAGCAAGCGCATTTGGTCGGCGGCTTCGTAGCCTAATGTGCCGGAGCGTCCTACCACGCCGACGTTACCGCGCATGTAAATATGCCCGGGCATGATGCCGAGCATCGCGCGTTCCGGGCTGATGGTGCCGACACAATTCGGGCCGGTCAGCAGCATGCGTTCTTTTTTTGGAAAACGGCGCAGGAAATTCTTAACCGTCATCATGTCTTGCGTCGGGATGCCGTCGGTGATCGAAACACAGTATTTAATGCCGGCATCCGCGGCTTCCATGATCGAATCGGCGGCAAATGCCGGTGGCACGAACACGATGCTGGCTTCCGCGCCGACTTGATCGACTGCTTCCTTGACCGTGTTAAATACCGGCAAGCCCAGATGCGTTTGTCCGCCTTTGCCAGGAGTTACGCCGCCAACCACGTTGGAACCGTAATCGATCATTTCCTGTGCGTGGAAGGTACCGATTCTGCCGGTAAAACCTTGAACAATAATGCGTGTTTTTTCGTCAATTAATATCGCCACTTTATACTCCTAAGCTTTTTGCGCGACGACTTCGTTGCGGGCGTGAACTACTTTTTCCGCAGCTTCCGCTAACGTATCGGCTGTGATGATGGGTAAACCGCTGTCCGCAATGATGAGGCGGCCTTCTTCGACATTGGTTCCTGATAAACGCACCACCAGCGGCACTTTCATATCGATGTTCCTGACCGCTTGCACCACGCCTTCGGCGATCCAGTCGCAGCGATTGATACCGGCAAAAATGTTGACCAGCATGGCTTTAACGTTGGCATCCGCTAACACCAAGCGGAAAGCTTTTTCAGTGCGTTCGGCGGATGCGCCGCCACCGACATCGAGAAAGTTAGCGGGTTCGCCGCCGGCCAGCTTAATCATGTCCATCGTTGCCATCGCCAAACCCGCACCATTGATCATGCAGCCGATGTCGCCGTCCAGGCCGACATAACTCAAACCGGCTTCTGCAGCAGCAACTTCGCGCGGATCGACTTGCGTGTTGTCGCGTAGCTCGGCGATTTTATGGCGGCGGAACAACGCGTTTTCGTCAAACACCATTTTGGCGTCCAACGCCACGATATCGTTGTTGGCTGTGATGACAAGCGGATTGATTTCCAGAATATTGGCGTCAAGATCGCGCAGCGCGCGGTAGCAACCTTTGATGGTTTTTACCGCATGATTCAGTTGTGCTGCATCGATACCCAGCGCAAACGCCATTTTGCGCGCTTGGAAATCCTGCAATCCGACTGCCGGTTCGATATAAATCTTGATAATCGCCTCCGGCTTGCTGACCGCCAGTTTCTCGATTTCCATGCCACCTTCAGCGGAGCCGATCATGATCACACGCTCACTGGTGCGGTCGATCATGAACGACAGATACATTTCCTTGGCTATGTTGGTGCCTGCTTCAATGTAGAGCCTGGAACAGATTTTTCCCGCAGGCCCGGTTTGATGTGTGACCAATTTTTTGCCGAGCAAGGCTTCCGCCGCTTGCTCGACTTCGGCATGAGTTCTGCAAACTTTGATACCGCCCGCTTTGCCGCGCGCACCGGAATGGATCTGTGCTTTAACGACCCACACGTCGCCTTCTATTTCCCTGGCACGTTGCACGGATTCTTCAATGCTGTAGGCCAAACCGCCTTCAGCGATCTTGACGCCGTATGCCGCCAGGATTTCCTTTGCTTGATATTCGTGAATGTTCAATTCAATTTCCTCAACAGTCGAATTAAATTCAATTTCTTAACTTCATATTTTTCATTACGCCGATTTATAACAATAAAGGCCGCTGGTTGCGGCCTTCTTTTTACTTACTATCCTTTCGCGGCAATCGCTTCTGCGATCTTCACGACATTATTGGCCATTCTTTCCGAGGCCGCATCGATGAGGCGGCCATCCAGTGCAGCGGCGCCTTTGCCTTGCGCTGCGGCTTCCTTGAGCGCGGCCAGAATACGCTTAGCCTTCTCAATCTCGCGCGCAGGCGGCGTAAACACATCATTGGCCAGTTCAATCTGAGTTGGATGAATCGCCCATTTGCCTTCACATCCTAAAGCGGCTGCGCGCTTAGCGGCTAACACATAACCCTCGGGATCTTTGATATCGCCAAACGGTCCGTCGATAGGGCGCAAGCCATACGCACGGCAAGCCACGATCATGCGGCTAATGGCAAAATGCCACTGATCGCCCGGATAGTCCGGATTCAGGCCACCGATGTTGGTGGTTCTGGCGCGATTACTCGCGGCGTAGTCGGCAACGCCAAAATGCAATGCTTCCAGCCGTCCTAATGCGCCATTGCGGGCAATATCCTCAACGTTAGCCATGCCCAGCGCGGTTTCGATTAACGCTTCTAAGCCGATGCGGTTTTTCAATCCTTGCTGCATTTCAAGCTGCGTGACCATCGCTTGCACCATGTAAATATCCGCATATACGCCGGCTTTCGGAATCAGCAATGTGTCGATTTTGCTTCCGGCTTGTTCAACCAAGTCCACCACATCGCGCACCATGTATTGCGTATCCAAGCCGTTGATGCGTACCGAGACGGTAATGCCGTGACCTTTCCAGTCTAAGTCGTTAAGTGCCTCAATAATATTTTTACGCGCCTGAATTTTGTCGTCCGGCGCGACCGCATCTTCCAGATCGAGAAAAACAAAGTCCACGCCACTATTCAGCGCTTTTTCAAACATCCCCGGACTGGAGCCCGGCACGGCCAATTCGCAGCGTTGTACGCGCTGCACGGTGGTTTCATATAGCGTATGACTCATTTTTCCTCCACAATTTATAAATTTTTAAGTAATCGATAGCACTCACTTGGAAAATAGGCTCGACAAGCGCGTATTGATGGCATCATCTCTTCAAATCTACAACCATCAGCAAACAAGGAGTTAAAGTATTATCGTGAACTAGCAACGCAGGTAATCTGATGTGGTAAATGATTAGAACGATTGGTTTTTGTTGTTGTTTTAAAACTATCAATTGAGCGGATTATATCGATTCTGCGTGAATTTAGCTACTGACGAGCATCACGTGCGTAGCGAGCAAATAAACTGTCCTGGTTTGTAGCACATGATCTGTCCGGTTTTTTGGAGTTCGGGAAGGATTCCAAAAAAACCGCAAGCGCCGGTGATCCGCTATTCGACGGGGGACGAACATAACACCCGGAAACCGAAATTGTTGTAGCGACTGCCCGGATGGACGCCGTGGCGCGCCGACGCGCGCGCCCCATCTGGAAGATCGCCCCAGGAACCACCGCGCAACACGCGGGCTTCATTATCATTATTTATTGCAATATCCTTGGTTTTTTTATAATAATTCAAACACCACTCCCAAGTGTTGCCAGCCATATCGTCAACACCGAAAGAACTATGACTCAACGGATACATGCCTGCCGCGACGGTGCGCCCAATCCCGGCACCAACATAATTGGCCCGCGCGGGGTTCCATTTACCCGGCCACGGAAAATTCTGCTGCGTGGCACCAACGGCTGCCCATTGCCATTCCCATTCGATGGGTAATCGAATATCCAGTTTGGATTTTGCGCTGAGCCAGCGGCAAAACGCTACTGCGTCATACCAAGTGACGCTAATCGCCGGATAATTGGCAAAAGACCACAGCAATGGGCCAGGCTCGCTTGGTTTTTCTAAATCCCGCCACCATGCCTCGTTGCGATAACCGTCCTCAGCATCGATAAATGCGCGGTATTGCGCCCAGGTGACCGGATAGCGGGCCAGGCGAAACGGTGACGCTGCAAAGTGTTCCCGTGAATTAGTTTCCAGGGTGACTTCACGTCCCGGTATGTCAATCCAAGCGATGTCCGGCAAGCCATGCTCATCCAAACCGATGCCGCGGCGCGGATCGCCAAATTGGTTGAAGCGCAAGCCGATTTCCTCGCGCCGCTGGTGCGGCGTCTCATCGGTGTTGAGTTCATCGAGCAGTGCCAGCGGTTCCGGGTAAAGAAATTGGCGCAACGGTTGTTCCAATTGCGTTTCGAGCTGTTGCCAAAGCGTAATCATCGGATCGCTGAAATCGGGGCCGGATGCCGGTACAGCCATTTGATTGAGTTTAGCCAACGCAGCAATGACCGGTCTTTGCCGCTCCCACCCCCATTTCAGCACCGGGTGGCGTTGCTGCCGGTCCCAGCCGCGCGCCGCCTGCTCGGCCTGGCGGCGTAGTGCGAGATCGTTGGCATAGCGGGCATACCACTCCTGAAAACGTTTCCAGTGACTGAACACCGCTTCGTGCCCGACCTCGTAGATCACTGGGGAATCGCTGCTATCCTGCCTGCTGACCAGAATGCGCTGATCGACCAAATGTCTGGCTAACAGCAATGCGGGCTCAGACAGTTCGTGCTGTGCAGCACGGCGGCGCACTACCGTCAGCGCTTGGTTCTTATCGCTGCTTTGTTGTTCCACGCTGGCGATGTTCAGAAATAACTCGGAAAAAACCTTGCCGTCCAGCGGAATCGTTTTTTGTGCAGAGTCCACCGCCTTTTCAGCCAAGCCTTCGATGGCACCGGCAACACCGCCGATGGCCTCGTAGGCGTCTTCGGTGAGTTCGTTGCCACGTTTTTGCTGATACAACTGCGCCAGCGCGAATTCCGCCAATGCCAACGCGCCGGGTGCGGTGCCGGTGTCGTCCAAAATGCGTTGCACCAGGCGTCGTGCAATCGTGAGTCCGGCTGCTTTGGCAGGCTCGACGATCATTTTCTCCAATGCTGCCTGGCCCGGAATACCCAGCGGAAAATGCCCGTTGCGTAGCAGTGCAATACTGTCTTCATCTTGCGGCCATTGGTTGTAAAAATCGGAACGCATGGCAATGACTACGCGCAGTAATGGATTCCTTGCGGCCGCTTTGAGCAACGCAAAAAATGCACTGCGTGTATCCGCATCGACTTTTGCTGCAAACAATTCCTCGAACTGATCGGCAAACAACAGTAGTCGCGCATTCGCACCCTGCGGTTTCAGTGCGTTCGCGGCAATCTCAACAATGTCAGCCGGGTTGTCGCGTAGCTGCTGCGCAAGCTCCTGAACTTGCCAGCCTTGTGTTGGAAATGTCCTTTCCAATGCGTCCGCCAATTGATAGAACGGATCGTCATTTGTCCGGCGCGGACGGAAACTGACCGCATACCAGCCCGCACCGCCGCTAACGGCATTGGCGCTCAGTGCAGGAATCAAACCTGCATAAACCAGCGACGATTTGCCCGAACCGGAAGACCCGATCACGGCAAGAAAGCGTTCGCCCCGTGCCAACAAGCGCTCAATCAGGGCTTCGATCTCGGCATCACGCCCGAAGAATCGATCCGACTCGCTCGGCAGGAATGCGCGCAAACCCGGATAAGGATTGCCTTCGATGCGCTTCGGTGCAGGCTGTGCATGCCGTTTGGTGTAGCGTAGATAGGCTTTCAGAACATGAGCTTTTAAATCTTCCGGTGTTTTAAAAACGGCTGCACGGCTGGCAATGCGCTGTCTGAACGCTTCGATCAATTCCGGCGGATTTTCTTTGGTGAACGCATCGTAAAATGGACCTATGTTTTGATGATCATCCTTGATGAAAATTAAAGTATCTAATTCACACTCTTCTGCACGTTGGAATTCTTGCTCAGTGATGGATAGAGAATCTCCTGGGGGAATATGGCCATAGCGCCTTCCGATGATGCCGATATACAAATCACAGCCCGCCACATCACTCAAGCAACTGTCCCGCACACTGCGCTCGTCGGCAGTGTAACTTTCGACCACGACGCATTCGCCACCCAATGCGTCTTTGACCGCTTGCCGTTCTGGAATCAGATCGTTTAAGGTTGAAGAAAGATAGACTCTCATTTATAGCTAATTCTTCATTGAAAATTCAAGGAATTGGCTTAATCAAAGTTTCTTCAGACTATTCGCAGCGCTGGACAAATTCCGCAGTCGCGCCATCCAATCCAGCGGAATTGAATTAAAGCCGGTTTGTTGAGAAGTGTGCGCAGCCATTACGGCACCAAGCATGATGCTGCGTCCGCAACTGTCTCCGCCGATGCGGATATTTTCTTCAATGGCGGTACGGTAATCAGGCGCATGGCTTGCGATATGCACGATAATTGGCATACCTTCCAGCACGTGGCAGGCAGTTCCATAGCGTTTAGCTGCCGCAGCAGCATCTAATTCAGGCATTTGCATGACTTCTTCCAGCAATGGCCGCAACTGGCTATCCGCATGTGCGAGTGAACGAGTAAGTGCTTGAATAATAGATTGGCCGTTCAATACCTCCAGCAATACGCAACTGGCATACTGCGCCGCTGCAACCGCGGTATCGTTATCATTGGTGATGCGCACAACCTGCGCTATTTCTGTTTTCAAAGCGTCTGGCGAACCCATGTGGGTGGCTACGATAGGAGGCAATGCGGCCAGTGCGGCGAATTGGTCATCATCGGCACCGGAGTTTTGCGGAAATTCTTCCGTCTTGAGCGGCAGCAAAGTTTGCAGAGTCTGGCGGGTTGGTGAATCGACATAGCCAATGTACGGGCCACCCGGGCCAAAAAAGTTGCGGTACTCGGTCTGATATGCAATGCGGTCGAATCGGCCATGTTGCGCCAAGTGTTGCAACATCAATAGAC
>SSFV01000054.1 GCA_008015565.1 Nitrosomonas sp.
GCATGGCATTTTCCCTCTGCTTCGGCTCCTTTCCCGCAAGAGACAAGGGAACGGTATGTGCAGGCAAACGCAACCGATTTTCGGGGTCTTTTTCTGCAAGCATAGCGCCATCGTGTGTGGTGGCCGCCACCAGCAAATGCTGCTCCCGGTTGCCCAGCGCATCGACCGAAATCAGCTTCAGGGAAAGCCATCCGCTCTTGCCACGATAAGGCTCCAATGTGCTGACCCGGCTCCCATGGGCGTCGTAGTCGAACACCAGCCTGGCCGCGGGAAGATCGCGGGATTTTGCTTGCTGCACGATCCATTCAGCCAATGGGTGTCCGATGCGATACAGATGGGCATCGCCGGAGCGGCGTGGCAGTTCGTAACGTCCAAGTTCGATCCCTGCCAAACCGCTGTTCTCTATGCTAGACGGAACATGATGGAGCTTGAATCCGCCATCGTCGAATGCGGCGCAATCACCCAGTTCCGCCCGGGTCAAGTCCATCAGCATGCGTTCGAAGCGGCTGCGGGTGGAGTTACTTTCATCCGCACGAATACGCAATTTTTCTTGCACTTCCTCGTCGAAGTTTTCGAGCAAAATTTGGCGCGTTTTTACCATCGCCTCGTTGATTTCACCGGAGAGATCGCGCTGCAGTTGCTCGAAACTGGCCCTGATTTGCCCGGGTTCGCGGCAATTTTGATAAATCCCGGCAATGCGGCGCTCGAAGTCGACCCCGGAACCGATAGCGCCCAGCACTTCATCGCTGGCACCGAACACGCCCTCGAAAAGCAGGAATTTTTGCGCCAGCAGTTCGTATACACGTGCATCGGCTTCATTGCTGCGATCCACGAAATTCACTACGACCACATCGAACTTTTGTCCGTAGCGGTGGCAGCGCCCAATGCGCTGTTCGATACGCTGCGGATTCCAGGGCAGGTCATAATTGATCACCAGCGAACAAAATTGCAGATTGATGCCTTCAGCCCCAGCCTCGGTGGCAATCATGATCTTGCCATATTCCTTAAAGTATTCGACCAGCGCGGCACGAGTGTCGGCAGTCTTGGAACCGGTCACGCGATCAGTGCCTTGGTGGCGTTTTAGCCAGTCTTTATAGATAGTCTGCGCCCGTGCATCGCTATTGGTGCCATTGAACAAAACGATTCCTTCACCGTAAGAAGTATTTTCCAAAAGGGAAAGCAAATATTCCTGCGTCCGTTTCGATTCGGTGAAGATGATCGCTTTCTTATTTGCGCCCAACCGGTCCAAACCGGAGAAAGCGCGATCCAGCGCGGTTAACAAGGCTTTTCCCTTGGCGTTGTCGCGAATGCCGGTTGCCAGTGTTTTGAAATGACGCAAATCGGCGATTTCCTGTGAAATAGCTTCGTGTTCGTTAACGTTAAATGTAGAAAACGAAGCATCGCCCGCTGAATCGCTCCACTCGTCGGCGGTTTCATCCAGCGATTCATAATCTTCATCCAGTTCTTCAGCCAGATCGGGCGGATTAGTTGCTTTGTCCAGTGTCCCTTGTAGCCTGTTTGCCATGGTTTCCAGCGCGCCGGCAATCGCATGTGTCGACGATGCCAGCAGTTTCCACAATACCAAAGAAATCAGCTGGCGTTGTCCTTCCGGTAATGCCTTGAGGTTTGGACGGCGCAGATAATCCGATACAAGCCGGGACAGCTCCTGCTCTTCACTGGACGGTGTGAATTCCTCAACCATTGCTTTACGCGATGTGTATGAGATATAGGGCTGAACTTCCTTGCGTAAGGTGCGCTTACAAACCGGCGCCAGGCGATGCCGCAGGTTGGTGAAGTTTTGATCCTTTCCAGCAGTGGTGAATTGGACGCGAAAACTATCGATATCGCCAAACACCCGGTCGTCGATCATGCTGGTAAGCCCATAAAGCTCCAGTAAGGAATTCTGCAGCGGAGTCGCCGTCAGTAACACTTTAGAGTGGACGTGTGCCAGCGTTTCCTTTAGCGTCTTGGCGATGACATTACTGGTTTTGTAGACGTTGCGCAGCCGATGGGCTTCGTCGAGTACGACTAAATCCCATTCGATGGTTTTGATAGTGTCCGCTTTGGCCTTGGCGAACTGATAGGAGCAAATTACCGGGCCGGAACCATGCTCAAACGGGTTCCGGCCTGTCTGTTTGCGGATAGCGTTATAGCTTTTTGTTTCCAGGATTTGACCTTGCAAACTGAATTTATCCTGCAGTTCCTGGTGCCATTGCTTACGCAAATTAGCCGGAACGATGATCAGGATACGGCGGCGGCGCTCGGCCCAGCGCTGTGAAATCACCAAGCCTGCTTCAATGGTTTTGCCCAAACCCACTTCATCGGCAAGGATTACACCGCGAGAAAGGGGATTGCGGCAGGCAAACAGTGCTGCTTCGACTTGATGCGGATTGAGGTCGACTTGCGAATCGACCAGGGTTGAAGCCAAGGATTCGACCGAATCGCTTGCGGCCCGGCGCGTGAGCAGCCAAGCAAAATACTGACTTTGATACGGTGTCAATGACGGTTTCGTAACCAACGATGACGCTCTCTACACTTGATTCCAAACCTAAACGGACTTTTGATTTTATCAATCCTTGACAAGAATTGTTGCAAAAAAACTCTGAAATAGAAGGCTAAATAATTATCAACCCAGCCGCTAAGAAAGCTCCGAAAAAGTAAAATCAGCGGTCAGCCAGTTAAGAGAACCAAGCCAAGTCATACGAAAGCTCATTCGGCATTTTTAATGCCTGATTTCAATATAGCATAGCTTGGCGCAACAGCTTTCCAGAGATTCCCTAAATTTATTTTGATTTCGATTGACTGTTGATGAGCAAATTCGGCGGCGGGCCGATTGGCTCGAAATTTTTCAACAGCGGCACGTCGTCTTTGTTAATCGAGCGAATATCCATATCGTAAGTGCCATACGGCCCCCAACTGCCGGTGAATTTCTTGCCATCCGGGGTAAATGTCCAGCACATATCCTCCCCGCCGGTATTAACCGCATCGCCGAGATTGACCGGTTCCTGCCATTCGCCATCTGCGTTTTGATGCGAAATCCACTCATCATGACCGCCGCGAGAGCCTAAATCGGTTCGCATGCTTGTTATGATCAAGCTTTTGCCATCTTTGGATAACCCGGTCCAATGCATATGATCGCGCTGCGGCGAATTAATTTTCGGTCCCAGACTCTCGGGTTTCTGCCACACCCCATCCTTCTTTTCGACTTTCCAGATGTCGCTGTCCTGCGTCACACCGGGCTGATGGTAGCTGAAATAAATCAGGCTATCGGAAGCGATAATCGGACAATGTTCCTCGCCAGTCGGCGTATTGATATTTGGCAGCTCGGGCACGTCGTTCCAATTTCTGGCCGACTGCCAGACACCGTCGACTTTTTGTACCACATATAAATCGCCGGACAACATATTACCCGGTTCGTAGCGGGTGAAATAAATCACATTGCCATCATCCGAGAAACTCGGTTCCAATTCCCATGCCGTAGTATTGATGTTCGGCCCCACCTTTGGATCGATCCCAGGTCCAAGGTGAATCGGTTCTTGCCATTCACCGCCGACCAGATGCGACATCCCAATATCGAAACTGTAATTACCCCCTGGCGATTGGATACTGCCTTCACGGGTCGACACAAAAATAGCGGTTTTACCATCGGCGCTGTATGTAATCTCCATCTCCGAGCCGGATGAGTTGATTTTCCCGGCAATACTGCTGGACACCCGCGGATGCTCCGTAGCCGCTTCGCCACCGGAGCCGTGCATTCCCGGCATAGCATAGGAAACATTCAATGTCAGCATAAGCGCGGGTAACGTAAGCACCTTGCAATTCGAAATAAAGCATTTTTCTTTCATATACTATTTCCTTCATAAAGTCAGTAAGATTCATTAACCTCACCTATTCCCGGAAGATGAGATAGGGTGACGGCCTATGTTTTGCAATAAATTTAAGAGTATATATTATAGTATGCTTAAATGTTTAAGGCTCTTTACTGCACCGCGTGAAGTGGCTGTTAAAATCCTCAGAGCAAGTTTGACTCCGCACTCGGCATTAATTTATATTAGCTTACAAATGAAGTTTTTCAGTGCCTGCACCATGCAGCGGAAATGCGGGTTTTCCTCTTCCCAACCAGGAGATCAACAGCATGAAAGCAATTACATCGTTCCTGCCACACCGTCTTCAAACATGTTTCTCATCGGGCTTATCGTCATTATGCTTGTTAATGGTTCTATCGGGTTTGATTTCCGCTTGCAGTATCGGCGATAAAATCGATCGCGTAACCGATACCGTTAGCGATATTACCGGGGACACCGTTACGGTGCTCGATGGCGCCATCGATGCGTTGGATCGTAATTCTTCCGCCTGGCAATCGGTATTGCAGCAAACTACCGATAAATTGACCGCTGATGCACAATCCACTATCCGCACTGAGGTCTCCGATATACTCAATCGCAGCGTTGCTGCAACCGGTACGGAACTGCGCTGCAATATGGATTTCATCGGTTCGCGTGTGCGCCAAGCTTTGGTCAGAATTCGCGCCCGCTTGCTGCATCAAGAGGTTCCTCCGGTTGAACCGGCACTGTGTCACGTGGTACCGGCAGCAGTAGATATGGCGCTAGATGCGGGCCGGCGCAATAAACTGGAGTTTTTCGGTTATGATTTTGACACCACGCCCATTAAAGTCACACTTAAAGAAAAATCCCATACGTCGAATGTATCTTCATACCTTGACCGGCCGACCCATTACCACATGACGCTTAACCTTGGCGCGAATGGCGTCCCCATATCCAGTGACAGTGACCGCCTTACCTTGGAATGGCAGGATCGCGTCATTTCCAGTATCGCTGTCATCCAGCCGGCTACACCAATTTGCCGGGAAAAAATTGAAACCTACTCGCGTAATACTTTTGTAACCTATAATCCGCCTCATACTCGAGGCGACAGAGAATTTGCCGGTCATGGTCCTGAAGTGTGGGCAACTGCGCGCTGGATCAATGAAGGTACACATGTTAATGTGCGCCTCTGGATGAAAGCCAAAGAAACGCGCAGCGACTGGACTACGGCAGAAGGGGAACGGATCGTTTCATATTACACAGCTCCATCCGGCTGGCGCATTGATAGCATCCAAGGCAACATGGAAAGTTCGGCGCATTACATCGATACCGACCATAACGAAGATCCTCAAGGCGGCGGCCCGAACGGCCCGGTTAGAGAATTCAAATTCCGCGGCGATCATGGCGGTGATGATGCCGGAAGTTACACCGGAATGGATGTTCACTTTAATCCACTGGTCGTCAAGCTGGTAGAAATCGCCAATTGCGCCCCGGCATCGGCAGTGAAATCACTTGAATTGAAAGGCCTCATCGCTCCGCAAACTATCAAACGCATGCAACCGATGATGCTGAAGTTACCACGCCAATAAACCACCCTTAAGACCACCGGCAAAGCTGGTGGTCTATCTGAAGCAAGCTATCAGATAATCTCTGGATAACTGCCAGTTTGAATTCAATGAATTTATGTTATTGATTGAATTAGATTTATTGTCATATTTACAATGACAAATGTGGATTTTTGAGTAACTCCTTACCAATACCCGTACACCTATGACCGGTAATCGCTAAGCTTGAGGCTTGTATAGATTTCCTAAGACTTATTAGTTTACCAAGAAGCCTTATAAAGCGGTTTATATAATATTTTGGAATATTATTTTAACCAAACAATATTTATGTTTATATAGAAACGATGATATCGTTCGCCCCCATTCATATTTTTTATTCTTCAAGTGATATAAATGACTATCGATTATGGCGCAAAAAATGTTGCAGAACCTCATAAAAAGGTACCTGCAAGCATTACTCAGGAAATTCTACGTGCTGTTGCCAGTATCGAATATGGATCCGTTGAAATCGTTATCCATGACGGTAGAGTGGTACAGATCGAATGCAGGGAAAAAATCCCCTTATATAAGAACAGTGAAGAAAAAGATAAGCTTAGATTGATTTCACACAATACCGTACCGAACGAAACAAGGAGGCAAATCAGCAAAAAATAGTGACGAACCAGTCAACTGGAAAGATCACAAAGGAGAAAGCAGTGAAGCATATTTGGTTTTTGTTACACATTTTGGCCTTGAGTTTATTTTTCATGAACCCAGTCAAATCGTCAGTGGATTACGAACAACAAAAAGAATTTCAAATTTCACAAAATAACCGGCCACAACTCACCCAGTCGGTTGTTACCGGCTCGTTCAAATGGGCGATTAAATCCAAGGTGCAAGGAACAGCTCAACCTGTGGCGCAATCTCCCGTAGCACAATCCGAGATCCCGAAAGCTCAAGCGCCGCAAAAAACAACCTATTTCCAGCGCGCCCGCAGCTATGGCACGCATCCCGAATCCGATCCGCCTCGCTACGTGCGCAATTTGGCCAAAACCGGTATCGACGCGTTCAAGGATCTTGACTGGCTGGATGTGGGCCTGGACTACCGCGCAAGGTATGAACTTCGCGATAACGACATCCGGCGCAACATCCTGTTAACCGATCATCCGGTGTTGTTACGGACACGCGGTTATGTCGGCATCCGCAATATTCTCGATCCTTTCCGCATGGCGGTCGAGTTTGAAGATGCGCGCGGCTATAACAGCGAATTCCCGCGGGATAACCGCGACTGGAATCCGTTTGAATTGATTCAAACTTATGGCGAGTTATATTTCAAAGGCGCGCTAGGGCAAGACGACCTGGGCAATCATCGCCCGATTAGAATACGCGGCGGGCGCATGGCCTGGGAAGCCGTCGATCGCCGTCTGCTCGGTAATAACCAATGGCGTAACACCACCAACAATTTTGAAGGCTTTCGCGTTACGTTCGGACAAGAAGCCAACGATTGGGAATTCGATGCCTGGGGAATGCAGCCGGTTATCCGCGACATCAACGAGTTTGATGGCCGCAACAAAAGCCAATGGTTTTACGGCGCCGTCGGGCATTGGCGCAAATGGTCCAATGTGATTACGCTGCAACCCTATTTCATGGGCTTGAAACAAGATGACCGGGACGGGCGGCAGGCTGAACGCGATATTTATGCGCCCGCCGCGCGTGTTTACGGCATCATACCCAACACCAATATTGATTTCGATTTCGGAGCGATTTATCAGTTTGGTCAGGATAATGGCCGGAAAAAATCGGCCTGGTCTTATCTGCTGGAGGTCGGCTACACCGTCAATCACGCTTGGAAACCCCGGCTCAGCGCCTTTTACGGCTTCGTAAGCGGTGACCGCAACCCCAATGACAATGTCGACAACCGCTTCGAACGCTTCTTTGGATTCGCCCGTCCTTGGTCACCCGACGATTATCTGATAATGGAAAATACCAAAGCACCCAAGCTGGTATTTGAATTTTCGCCACGCCAGGATTTATCCATCGACGGTGGTTATAGCTGGTTCTGGCTGGCCAGCGATAAAGACCGCTTCAATAATTTCTTGAGTGTGCCAACACCCAATGCTTTCAACCGCGATGTAACCGGTGAAAGCGGCGACTTCGTCGGGCAATCGATCAATGCCCGGATCAACTACAAACTGACGCCGCTGGTCGATACCACGATCGGTTACTCGCACTTCATGAACGGTGAGTTTGTCAGAAACAGGCAATTAGCGGCGCTGGGAGAAGCCGAGAGCAGTTCTAACTTTTTCTACGCTGAAATATCGATCAGAGCTTTTAATTAATTAAAATGTAGAGCAGCCGGCACAAATTAATAACAAGCCAAACGGAGCGAGAAACAAGTTAACAACTCGAAATCTGAAGTTTTAATTTGAATTTTTTGCAGCTAAGTAAATAGCCTGTCAGAGAAGTATAAATTTTCCATCTAAACGAGACTGTATTAGAATACTGTCCATACAATGTCCAATTCTAAAATTTAAAAAAGAGATTACGCAATGGATTATAACTACGAATCTGAACATACCAAGTTTATACGTGAGTTTCTCGAAAAAAATCCCCAGGTCGCGGCTAAGCGGTTAGAAGCGAGAAATATGTGGTGGGATAAAAAACTTAACAAAGAAGAGCAAAAGCGATTTAAAGAATCAAGTGACCCAATGAAGCCTTACGTTTATTTTGGCGGATAGTTTTTCAGGATGAATCGGCTGATTTACGTTCAGCATTCAGGCAATAGGGCTGTAAAAACCTCATAGAAACATTCTGTGATAGAACGATCCGCGGTATTTCTCACAGTTTGTGTTTTGGCTGCTTGCGCTCATTTTGTTTCTCCTCGCGAAAAACTACAAATGTTTGAAGAACCATTTGCAGGCCTGCATACGGAGTTAGCGAATTGCTTGGTTACCAAACTGCAATCGTATAGCGGTTGGTCATTTCGCATGTTGCAATTTAAACATCGCAAATACTCCGATGCCGGCGCTTCAGAAGTGCTTGCTTTTGATACACGATACATGCCGGGTATTGTGGCAGCGTATTCTCCTGCAAATCCTGACGCTGTTATTGTTGAGGAAATGCCCCGGGTGGAAATTTTGCCATATGCGCACCGGAATATTCACAGTGAGGCTGCTTATACTGCTTTTGCGATATTGATCAATCAAATTGACGATACGATGGTTAAGGCAACATTACAGGGAGATCACTACCTAGGAGATATTGCCTGGAAAATGTTGAAAACTTGTACTGGCTCATCTCATCATTTCTAATTGGCGGATACAAACATAGACTGAGTCTTTTTTGCACCGCCCATCGCAACGCAGTTCGTTTTCAATCGCCTATCAATTATTATTACCGGATTTGGCAAGAAGCAAATCCAGTGCTCGTGTACTTAAAATACGTTTCAATATGCCAAATAGATAGGTGGGGAATGTAACATAATAGCGAGGTTGTGGCCGGGCAGCTTCCAACGCATGGATAACTCGTTTTAGTACCGCCTCAGGCGGTAACGTAAAAGGCACGGCAGGTCCAGTTTTGTTCAGGCGTGCTAATACTCCTTGGTATCTATCACGATGAAAACTATTCTCGATATCAATATATTTTTCCAATGCCTTAACCGCATTCATGCGGAATTGGCTGGAAATTGGTCCTGGCTCGATCAAACTTACATGTATATTGGTGCCACGTAACTCCAGCCGCAGCGTATCACTTAATCCTTCAATCGCATATTTTGAGGCATTATAAGCACCGCGAAACGGCAACGAAACGAAACCCAGTACTGAACTATTTTGAATAATCCGCCCATAGCCTTGGCGGCGCATCACTGGTATCGCCAGATTGGTCAATTCTTGCCAGCCAAAAACGTTGGTTTCGAATTGCGCGCGCAGCGCATCACGGTGCAAATCCTCTACCGCGCCCGGTAATCCAAATGCGCCATTGTTGAACAAGGCATATAGCTCACCGTTTGTTCTGCGCATAACTTCTTCAAAGGCAAAATTAATCGAATTAGAATCCGTTAGATTCAACCGGAAACTTTCCAAACCTACTTTCAGCAACACTTCAACGCTTTCTTGTCTCCTAGCGGTAGCAAATACACGATAGCCTCGCTCATGCAACGACTTGGCAACACAATAGCCAATTCCGCTCGAGCATCCCGTAATAAGTATAGTTTTTTTCATTATTTGTAATGGACCTTAAAAATTAAAAGCAGGGCTTATGCCAACTTGTTTCTTTGATCTTTTTCAGCGCTTGACATGCGTTTGCCTACAACGTTAGCATGAAATAATGTATGGTTTGCACATTGATTTCTACATTAGAAAAGAAAATAACACATCAAAAGATCGTTCATGGCAAAAATTTTATTTCGACTGAATGGCGTCTCCGATGAGGAAGCCAATGATGTGCGCGAATTGTTGACCAATAACGCAATTGATTATTATGAAACTTCGGCAGGCAGTTGGGGTATTTCCATGCCGGCTATTTGGTTAACCGATGACACGCAATTTCAGAGAGCACGCAGTTTATTGGATGATTATCAAAACGAACGGGGAATCAAGGTACGGGATGAATACGCGCGTGCTGTACGGGAAGGACGTAAAAAGACATTCTTCGATGCAATTCAGCAAAATCCTGCGGGATTTATCTTCTATCTGTTGCTTACAATACTGGTTATTTATTTATCAGTAAGATTGGTGCTAGATCTTGCACAATGAAAGAATGTTAATTGGTTTGTCAATTTCCGCTGCTTAATACGGTATGATAAAAATGCAAATTTTGCTGTATTCATAAAATTCTTAAAAAGGAGAAGACACATGAACAATACATTGAAGACCATAGCAGCAATTTTAATGGCTGCTCCACTTTATGCTTATGCTGGTGGAGATCCCGAATTTGTTAAGTTTCCTCAGGGATATGAAAAAGGTTTCACAAAATATGCAACCATGAATCGCGCCAATCAGACGCAAGTAGCGAAGTTATACGCTAATGATGCGGCAATTGCCAGTTACACTAAGGATCAAAAGAGCGCATCCGGTTCTGTGATCGTCATGGAGATCTATAATCCCAAGAAAGATGCTGATGGTAAGCCTGTTGCAGGTAGCGATGGTATTTTTGAAATCGAATCACTGGCAGCGGTCGCAGTGATGGAAAACCGGAACAATTGGGATACCGCATTTTCAAAGGAAAATCGTACCGGTGATTGGGGATTTGCAGTTTACAATCCCGATGGCAGCGAAAAAAGTAATGATTTGAATTGCGTTCAATGCCATACCCCTCTGCAAGGGCAGGATTATATGTTCACTTATCAGCAATTAGTTGATTTTGTATCGAAAAAATAACCAGTTCAGTAGCATTCTGACCTGAGAATATTTGTGTAATTAAAACATAAATTCTCAGGTCGATATCATAATTTTGGCTGCAGTTATTTCAGACTACTCATTTCCTGATCCAATTTAGTTCTACATTGCTGCTCTTTACCAGCAAAATCCAATAGTCCCGCTGTTCTCATGCATTCGTTATATTCAAAGAAGATATCGTTTTTCTTCTGAGCAAGCTCGATTGAAGCAGTGAGTTTTTTGACTTGTTGGGTTACCGTTTGTGCAATCGTTGCTCCCGCCTCATCTATTTTGTTTTTAGCCGCATCAATTTTCTTCAATGACTCTTGATTGGTTTTGTTGGCATGTTGAGAAAAAGCATGCGTTGCCTTGCTTGAATAATTTCTTAATTCATCAACATTTTGTTGCGTAACGACTGCTAATTTTTCTTGATAATTGTTAAGTTCACCTTGTACAAAGGTGTTGATTTTTTCTTTAAAACTATCCAGCGAATTGTCAATTTCCTGCTTAAATGCATCCATTTTTTTCTCTACCAATTGATTGATATCGCTATCCAATCGTTTCACGATCGAATCGGAAATTTTTTCAACCGGTGGACGAGATTCAATAATATCTGATTTGGTTTCATTCAAACTCGCCTTAATTTCATTAGCGAGCGATTGCTGTTTATGATCAATTTCATTCAGTGCGTGCTTTTCATTTTCTGCCATCGCCCATGAAACAAGTATAAGATCTTTTTTCTTGTCTTGATTGAGGCCACTTTTCAAATCATCCAAAAAAGAAGCGGCAGTCTTTTGATCCGCTACTTCATTCAAATGTCCAAGGTAAGCAGAATTAAGCAGTTCTTGAAGGTTGCTCTGCATTTCTTTGACATTGGTTTCTGCTCGAGTCATCAGCGTCGCTTGGCGCAACAACTCGTAAGGCAAGTACACCAGAGCAAGTAACGCGCATAAAAAATAAGCAGTAAACCGCCATTTTCTAAATTTAATAAGAAAACTCAGGCAAAACAGTCCAATAATAAGCAGAATAGAAGGCCCCAGAATGGTCACATAATCTAGCCAGTTTTTTCCGATGAGTACATCCAAGGAAATATAATTTGTTATTTTAGTAAAAAACTCGTTCATCAATTACTCCCCAATATGACGAAAAATGCATAAATAAATTTGTTTTGTTGTCTTTCTGTAGGTTATTTGACTTGCAGAATAGTAATAATTTATCACGGTATAGCCGGTTGATTTCATAAACTTTAGAAAAGGGGGACATTTAATTGGAATTAGCTGTCATCTGCAACATTGACGGCCTTTTTCAATTGGTAAAGGTGCTCCAATGCTTGTCTGGGACTGAGTTCATCCGGCGAGAGATTTTGCAGCATTGCAATAACCGGATGTTCGGGTGTAACGATCTCCCCGGGTTGCGGCATTGTACGGGAAAATAAATCCAGTTGCGGTTTTCTGTTTACACTTTCCTGCTCCAGCTTAATTAAGTGCTTCCTGGCTGTCCTGATCACCGATTCTGGCACGCCCGCCAGTGCAGCTACCTGCAAGCCATAGCTCTGGCTGGCCGGACCTTCGGAAACTTTATGAAGAAACACGATATGGTGCTTAAACTCCACGGCATCCAAATGCACATTCTTGATGTGTTTAAATTCTTCAGCAAGCTTTGTTAATTCAAAGTAATGCGTCGCAAAAAGCGTGAGACTGCGGTTTTTGATCACGAGCTGCCTGGCGATGGCAAATGCTAGCGCCAAACCATCGAAGGTAGATGTGCCGCGTCCCACTTCATCCATGAGCACCAGGCTATGCGCTGTAGCGTTATGCAGGATATTGGCGGTTTCCGTCATTTCGACCATAAACGTTGAACGCCCGCTAGCCAGATCATCAGCAGCACCGATGCGGGTAAAAATTTGGTCCAGCAGGCCAATACTCGCTCGCTGTGCGGGTACAAAACTACCGCAATGCGCCATCAAGGTGATTAGCGCGATTTGCCGCATGTAAGTGGATTTCCCGCCCATATTCGGACCGGTAATCATCAACATCTGCGGTTTACCGGTTGACTCACCGCCCAGTTGAATATCATTGGCAACAAAATTTTCTACCTGTTTCTCGACAACCGGGTGACGTCCGGTATCGATGATAATCACGTTTTCTTCAGATAATTGCGGTGCAGTGTAATCAAGTGCTTGCGCCCGCTCCACCAGGGTGCACAGTACATCGAGTTCAGCAATGCCCGCCGCCAGCTTTTGTAACGCATGCTGGTGCGGCAGCAGCATCGCCAGCAATTCATCATATAGATATTTTTCCCGCGCAAGCGCTCTGTCACGTGCCGATAACGCCTTATCCTCAAAAGCTTTCAATTCCGGGGTAATATAGCGTTCAGCGCTTTTCAATGTTTGTCTGCGCCGATAATCGTCAGGAATTTTATCGCTGTGCGTATGCGTGACTTCGATATAAAATCCATGCACCCGGTTATATTCAACCTTTAAATTGGGAATACCGGTACGTTGCTTTTCGCGAGTTTCCAATTGCAGTAAAAATTCACCGCAGTTATTCTGAAGTGCCCGCAATTCATCCAATTCCACATCATAACCATCTGCAATGACATTACCTTCCCGCAACACCACACCAGGCTCTTCAAGCAATGCTGTATGCAATAACTCCATCAATGCAGGCTCAATCTGCATAGCCTGAACCAATTGAGCGATTCTTTCGCTACAGCATTCAGCAATAGCTTGGATAATTTCAGGCAGCAATTTCAGGCTATCACGCAAACCCGATAGATCTCTTGGCCGGGCTGATTTAAGCACAATACGTGCGGTAATTCGTTCAATATCAGCAACCGGCCGCAGCAGCTTTCTCAAAATTAAATATGTATTTTGCTCATTTTCCCCGGTCAAAGCTGCAATACTGTCGAGGCGTTTCTGTATCGTATCGCGATCGCGTAACGGATGATGCAGCCAAAATTGCAATAAGCGGCTACCCATATGGGTTGAACAGGTATCCAGCAGCGACAGCAACGTAGGTGACCGTTCACCTCGGATAGTTTCGGAGATTTCCAAATTACGGCGGGTTGCTGCGTCCATACGGACATAAATATCTTCCCGCTCGGCTTGTAACGACATCACCGGAAGCGCAACAGACCCTTGCGTCAACCGCACATACTCCAATAATGCACCCGCAGCACATACAGCAATCTCTAGATCTTCACAGCCAAATCCTTGTAGATCATGCGTTTCAAACTGCCGTGCCAGTGCACTGATAGCCTTATCCCGATCAAATTGCCAAGCTGGCAGGCGCTTCAATACCCAATTTTTTCCTTGCAACTCAATCAATTTAAGCGATTCGGGTAAAAGAATCTCTGACGGCTGCAACCGTTCCAATTCCGTGAGCAGATTTTGAGGTGACGTTTCCATGACACGCAATTGCCCTGCTGCGAGATTCAGCCACGCCAATCCCAAAATAGATTCGTTCGGTAATAACGCCAATAAGATGCAGTCGCGCTTATCCTCAAGCAATGCAGCGTCAGTCAAAGTTCCCGGCGTGATAATACGGACAACTTCCCGTGCGACCGGTCCTTTGCTCGCAGCCGGATCGCCCACCTGTTCGCAGATCGCAATCGATTCACCCGCTTTAACCAGCTTCGCAAGATATTGCTCAGCCGCATGATAGGGAACTCCGGCCATTTTAACCGGCTCCCCTGCCGAAACTCCCCGTTGCGTCAATGTAATTCCCAATAGTTTTGCCGCTTTTTCCGCATCTTCAAAGAACAACTCATAAAAATCCCCCATGCGGTAAAACAGCAACATGTCCGGATATTGTTTTTTGATGCGCAAATATTGCTGCATCATAGGTGTATGCTGCTCTTTAGAGGGCTTCATTTGTTAAATTTAAGGCTATGCTGCATAAAAGATTACAATCTGACGTAACTGACGCTAAGAAGTTTATGAACAATCCAGTCTATCATTCCGAACATAGCAAGGAATACTTGGAAACAACAATATAACTCATTGGAGTGCACTGTCAAAAATGGAGTCCATTGGTTTAAGTAGCGAGTAGATTGGCATAGCACTGCTGCATAAATTGTGCGTGCGATAGGTAGCCCAATCTTTCTTGCTTGCTCTGCCAGTTATAGAAAATCTCGATATGTTCTGTAATCTCCTAACCGGCCTGTTGTCGTGTTTTTAATTTCCGATGGTGTACCAGCTCGGTTTAAAGTATTGCCCACAAGTTTTCCATCGGTGCATTACCATAGCGGTCACCCTTGCGACTCCTGGAAGCGATTATGCCAAATTGTTGCAATAAATTCTGAACCATGTGCATTGTATTGGCTGCCACGATGGAGTGAGCAATTAGCCCGTTAGTGGGATATTTACTCGTAGGGATGTAAGGGATGTCACTGACCCACACTTTACCAGGTGCGTTAACTGCAAAGGTCGAAATACAGCAACGGGAAAAGAAAAATTTGTGCCAGAGGAAAATCTGGTGAATTTGTAGTGACTTACGGTTCAACCCATACCATCAATAGTTGGCAACATACCAACTCAGCCCGGTCGACTTACCCACAGATGCGTAGTATCCTGCGCTCTGTTTCCCCCTGGTCAAATTTCAACCGTAATGGGGGCAATTTTAAACCGTTATCAGCAACGAATTTCACCATGACAAGCACCCAACATCGCGCCGCCCTGCAACGCCAGATCTGGGCCATTGCCAACGATGTACGCGGCGCCGTCGATGGCTGGGATTTCAAGCAATACGTGCTCGGCACCCTGTTCTACCGCTTCATCAGCGAAAACTTCACCGACTACATCACCGGCAGCGACCCGTCCGTCAATTACGCCGCCATGGCAGACGATGACCCCAACACTGCGGCCGCC
>SSFV01000116.1 GCA_008015565.1 Nitrosomonas sp.
AAGTGTTCCTGCAGGCAGGAAAGGCAAAATAACAATGAGTGGAACATAAATTTCTTTGCAGGTCACTGCGAGTAAGAAAAAAAATGCACCGATAAGCGCATACCGGTTTTGCTCAAGACGCACTGCACATACAAAAGCATAAAGCGCGATGACAACAAATAGCAAGCCGCTGGAATAATGGCCGGTCATTATTTCATTAGCAATGTGAACCGTTGGTGCGCTAATCATAAATACTACCGCGCCGATTAAAGACCAAACGGGAGCAATCCACAGCCTCAAAAGAAAAAAAGTAGCGATGCTAGTCAAGCCTATTATGATCAATTGATGAATATAGAATCCACTAGGGTTCAATCCAAACAACGATAAATTGATGTCGTAGAACAATGCGTTCCAAGGCGTTAAGTTCGCGCCCGATTGAAGCCGGGTAATCTCCGGAATGAAAAAATATTGCCAAGGTGAATAGGTACTTGCAAAAATCAGGTGATCGCCATCGTCGAATCGCCATCCTGCTGATAATACGTTGTAATAAAAACCACTGCAGAGGATGGCAAGAAAAAAAATAGCAATGACTGTTTGAGCTGAAAAGAGCTGCCTGTAGGGAAAAGTAAGTTTCAACTCAGATTTTTCCATGTCCAATTCTTATGAACGAGAAAAGTAAGCAGCGGAAGGAAAATAAAAGATAAAAAAACCCCCGCAAGATAATGCCAATGCAGAGCTTCGCTTATCATGATGGCTATTAATGAAACGGCTAACCCAGCTAATGATACTGTCAGGAATCGCAGGTAACGCTGCCTGGTAAGAATAGCGCGAAATGACCAGCGGCTATTGGCCCAAAAAGAGAAAAGATTTGCGCTCATGAATGCAATACCATTTGCCGGCAGCGGGTGCACAAACAATATTTCGACTAATCCGGTAACGATCATCAGATGAATGAGTGTATTGACGATACCAATCAGAGAAAAGCCAGTAAGTTGCCGGCCTGCTTCACGGCTAAACATCTTGATTTTCTCCGCCATAACGTTTTCTGACGATGTAAATTGGCCGCTGCTTGCTTTCACTGTAAATACGGCCGATATACTCTCCCAGTACGCCAATTCCCATTAATTGAATGCCACCAAGAAAGAGTGTCGCGGTTAATAACGATGCGTAGCCAGGCACATCAATACCGAAAACAAGCGTTTTGAGTATGATCCAGCAACCATAAATGAGTGCCAGAAAAGCTACGGTGAAGCCGGTATACGCCCACACTGCAAGGGGAACCGTACTAAAGCTGGTGATTCCCTCTAATGCCAGGATCCATAAATGCCGTGGGCTAAATGAGGATTTTCCGGTTGCGCGCGGTTCGGCGGTAAATTCAACTATACTTTGCCTGAATCCTACCCAAGCAAATAAGCCTTTCATAAAGCGCCTGCGTTCTGGTAGACGTTTTAATGCCTCCACAACCCGTTTGTCCATCAAACGGAAATCACCAACATCTTTAGGAATCGCGCACTCAGCTATACGGTTATGCAATTGATAAAACCATTGCGTGACTATCCGTTGCACAGGATGATCCGTTTCTCGTGATTTGCGCCGGGCCAGAACTACATCGCTGCCTTTTTCCCAGTGTTTGATCATATCAAGAATCACCTCGGGCGGATGCTGTAAATCCGCATCCAGCGGAATGACGGCATCTCCCTTCGCGGCATCGATACCGGCAGTGAGAGCAGCTTCTTTGCCAAAATTTCGCGATAATTCTAATACCATCATGCGCGAATTTCGTGCCGCATGGCGGCAAAGTACTTCGAGTGTATGATCCGTGCTTCCATCATCAATGCAGATGATTTCATGCTCGTGCTCGCGTAACTCAAATAAAACGGCGTTTAATCTCCTTAAGAAAGCATCCAATCCTCTTCCTTCATTGAAACAGGGCACGATAATGGATAACCGGAGGGGCGGGAGATAGCGGGTATTAGAAATGTCAGAGCCCTCTTGGATATTTTCTGGATATAACAAAATCACCGATGATGCGATTCATATTGATATTAATATATGAAACCTTTTACCTATAAATGGCCTCTGTTTCATAGAAAAAAGTTTCTCATAAAATAATTTATATTCTATCTAACTGATTTGTAATAGATAAACTAAAAGTTTTCTTAAGTACATTTATGCATGCTCATTACCGTATTTTCCGGAATATTGTTAGCAACGTTGGAAATTCTTACTGTTTATAAAAGAAAAAGCAAGGCGCGATAGTGCAGATTACAAGCCTGTAAAGATTTTTCGCCATCCCATCCTAATTTTTTTGCGTTCAAATATTGTTTATGTTTTGTCTGAAAGTGGTTTTCTTCAACTGAAAGCGCATAAAACTAAACAGTTATTGGTACTAGGGCCTGTTAACACTATTTGATATATATGGCGATGGAACTCACCGAAAATCAATATCTAGAGATTGAACACTGCATGTCGCGATAACGCGGACTACCCAAACGCTTTAATAACTGGCACACCATCTATACCCGCATGAATCGGTGGACAAAAAGCGGCGTGCTTCAAAAAGTTTTTGGGCAATTACAGTATCAACAAATTATTCGCATCAAAATTAAAACCGTTTAGATGGATAACACCAATATCTAAGCGCATCCTGAATGGTTCTGGTGCGTTAAAAAAACGGCCCGCAATCCATTGGTAAATCCAGAGGTAGCTGGACCACTAAAATGCATCTGGTTCAAATACCAAAAAAGCCATTGCTTCAGCCTTATCCCCGGGACATGCACATAACGCGCCGGTAGAACGGCAGCTCCTGTTAGCGCTCGATCCTGTCTCATCACGCAGTCATCTGATGATGGATCGTGCTTAGGAAGTTAATAAACCGCACAACTAGCGCATTGAATCTCGGTTATATCCCGGTTGTCCTACTCAAAACTAATCGGCTAGAGATCTGGGAATATGACCGCGTCCTCTACAGACAACACAATGAGATCGAAAGATTATTTCGCCGAATCAAGGGATATTCGTCAAATATTCTCCAGATTCTACAAATTAAGAACATAAATACTGATGTAGTTTGTTTATCTGCATATAAATAATCAGACTTAAGATGAAAAAAATAACGCAATAAAAAATCCAGTGCGTCTAATGCAGAACGCACTGGATTGTAAACCGTCCTTCTAAAAATGTGCGGTAAATAGAAAGACGGTTAGCCTAATGAGGTGAGGAATTAAAATGGAAAATGAATACTACACAATTCTTTCTAAGTTATCTGTACGTGTGAACACGTAGTGGAGATCGCTGGTAAATCTATAGATTTAAGACTCTTAAATGCGCACGCTTTTCTTAAAAGATACATGCTTTGGAGGGAAGCATAAATTTCATTTAATTAACTAAAGCAATTTTCTTGTTTGCCGATAACAAAAACGCATAAACATCAGTGCTTCTAGTCGATCCCTAGGGAATTTATTTTCTCTAGGGATTTATTTTTGCAAAGTCAGAATACAAATAAAAACCAGTGTGCCACAGGGGAGAGACACACTGGTTCAAAAGAACTTCCTAAAATAGAAAGTAATAAAATAATGCAGCAACCTTATTTATTTTTCTGTGCGATAACGCATACTTAGAAAATTATTGTCACTACAGTTTTTGCTATATTATCGAGAAAAACGGCTGTTGTGATTATGCGCTACTTTATAAAATTATTTATTGCCCTACGATTGAACCCGTACTAGAAGGATCTCCAGTATTCGTACTCAAACCATCATGATTGATAGAAGATCCGCCAGAGGTGGCCGGATTTTGGAGATTCGAGGTTGACGGTTGCTTACTGCTTGGTGGCGATCCTGATGATCCAGGAAGGTTGGAATTAACTCCTGTAGGATCATGTGGATTGACTAATGCGGGGTGATTTGTATTGGGTAAAGCAGGGTTATTTTGTGGCGCGCTGGAAGGTGGTGTTTGTGCTAGTACTGGTGAAATAGATAATAAAGCAGCGATGCCAACAACTATTACTTGCGAAAAGAGATTTAATTTAATCATTTTTTTCACCTTTTTAAATAATGAAAATACATGCTCATTATGTCGAGCAACTGCCATCAAGTATGTGCGGCACCGAACTTAAATGGGGTGGTAGTTGTGGTAAAAAAACCAGGAACGCTATTTTTTGTGGGAATTTGCTGAAAGATTCAGTAGGATTATTATTTTGATTTAACCTCGAGCCAATAACATACTTATAAGCGGGGCTAGTCCTGAGCTATGGTTATTTCGACGAAGCTAGTTCACCCCCGTTGGTGAGGAGGAATTCCATTCCTGATAAAGATTATTTCTCATACCGCTTAAGATCACGATAAAAATTCTTGTGAGGCCCTAAGGCCAGCAGCTTCTTCACAGCACGCTCAAATGTAGGTGTGACATATAACAGCATCAATCGAACTGATACTCATTGGAAGATTCTTACTAATCGGCGATCAGTATGTCGCCAATCATGCTGAACGGTAAATCAGGATTTTCCTCAGCGATCTTGCCAATCTACGACCAATATTCGATTTGCCCGGGTACCGGGCGATGCTGGGTTTGCGCGTAGCGCTTGGCCTGAGCGACTAGGCTTTCTGATAGCTTCACGTTTACGGACATAGGAACCTCCAAACCAAAGTGACGTATTAGCTCAATTGGTACCATAAAGGAACCTGGCAAATATTTTATACTCAGTTTTGTTCTGAAAAGGCCTAAACAGCTATACTGCACTCCTTTTATTCAACTGGAGTTATTAAGCGATGAACAAAACTGAAATGATCGAAGAGATTGCCAGCCGCGCCAACTTAACCAAAGCCGATGCAGCGCGTGCCTTAAATGCAGTACTTGATACCATCGTTGAAACCGTTGCTAAAGGTAAGGATGTTACGTTGCCTGGTTTTGGTTCGTTTAAATCAGTTCAGCGTGCTGCCCGTGAAGGTAAAAATCCCAAAACAGGTGAGAAACTCCAGATTGAGGCAACAATCGCACCAAAATTCTCCGCAGGTGCAACTTTCAAGAATACAGTGGTGTTGATACCGGTTTAAAATTGCCCCCCATTACGGTTGAAATTTGACCAGGAGGAAACAGAGCGCAGGATACTACGCATCTGTGGAT
>SSFV01000086.1 GCA_008015565.1 Nitrosomonas sp.
CAAGCGGAAAAGTTATGGCTCGTTCATGGTCATGAATGGAAAAGTATGAACGATACTGATCCTCAATTTTTTGTCGCCAGAACAAACACTATTATTAGTGATGCTAGAGAAATCAGCACACTTCAACCCATCATTCATACTTACATTTCTGACTTTCCTATCAATGTCAATGCATATACCAATGATGGGGAGTTATTAGTAGGGCATGGAATAATGAATGAATCAGGACCTGCACGAGAAGCTTTTATTGATATGCTTCAAAATAATCGATTCAAGGTATTATGGGAAATTGGAAGCAATAGCCTGAACACCCTCCTTGAAACAGTATGCTTGAATATTACAGAGATGACCGTGATTATTCCCACTGCATCAACAGCAAATAAGTAGTCATTCCTGAAAACTTGCAAAAATCGACCATTACACTAATTAATTGGTGTAATGGTTTTATCGCTACAAATTATTCATCTCTCTAGAAATAATATTGATAAAATAGCCAACGAAGTTAGCCAGACAGTCGCCGCCGCTGTTCGATTTAACAGCAGGGGAGGAAAGTCCGGGCTCCATAGAGCAGGATGACGGCTAACGGCCGTCCACCGCGAGGTGAGGAATAGGGCCACAGAGACGAGCGTATTGAGTTACGGTGAAACGCGGCAACCTCCATCCGGAGCAAGACCAAATAGGCAGGCGATAATGCTGCTCGCAGAGCCTGCGGGTAGGTTGCTTGAGTGCACAGGTAACTGCGCATCTAGAGGAATGACTGTCCACGACAGAACCCGGCTTACCGGCTAGCTTCACTCATTAGTCTTATAAATTGTAGCTAAGAAAGTACTGATTAATTCATCGAGCACACAAAATGCAAGTCAGATGGAAGACAGGAAGCGAGACATATATTCAAAGCAAGCGCATATCGCCTACTAGCTAACGCAACAATTTGTTAGCACAGGTAATTAATCAGCATTTCCCTAACATACAAAACGGATTCCCAATGTATAATTCATTGCTGGATACTTTCAATAATTCACAATGATCCGTAAATTTCTACAAAAAGTATTCAGCCGTCATAACTCGGCTCCTGACTCGACCACAAAAGTGGTTATTATTCCTTTGAAACGCCATGGCATCCGGCGCCAGCAAATTGCACCCTGCGCACTAAAAATAGCCACCCAGATTCAACAGGCCGGATTTTCAGCGTACATCGTCGGTGGTGCGGTGCGCGATTTGTTATTGGGATTAACTCCTAAGGACTACGATGTAGCCACGAATGCGACTCCCGAGGAAGTTCACAAAATTTTCCGCCGCTCACGCATTATTGGCCGCCGTTTTCGCTTGGTTCATGTGATGTGCGGTGCTGAAACTGTAGAGGTTTCCACGTTCCGCGGCCCTTCGTCGGCCAGTGATGACGCTCTATCCACGCAATTGACCGATCAGCACGGCCGGTTATTACATGACAATGTTTTTGGCAGCCAAGAAGAAGATGCAATACGCCGTGATTTCAGCATCAATGCGTTGTTTTATGATCCCGTTAAGCAAGAAATTCTCGATTATTTAAACGGTTACGATGATATTAAAACCAAAAAGCTGCGTATAATCGGCGATCCCGTTCAGCGTTACCGCGAAGACCCGGTGCGCATGCTTCGTGCTGTGCGTCTGGCTTCAAAATTAGGCTTGCAAATCGATGACAAGACTGCCGCACCGATTGGTGATCTGGCTCCTCTACTGCAAAATGTACCGCCATCGCGCTTGTTCGATGAAATGCTCAAACTGTTGTTATCGGGACATGCGCTATCCTGCGTGGTTGAGTTGCGCGCGCGCGGATTGCATCATGGCCTTTTGCCGATGCTCGATGTCATTCTGGAACAGCCGCTGGGTGAACGATTTATAACCCTTGCACTAAAGAATACCGATGCGCGGATTTTAGAAAACAAACCCGTATCACCAAGCTTTTTATTTGCCATTTTGTTGTGGCATGAAGTGCTATCGTGCTGGAACACCCTGCAAGCTGCTGGAGAAAAGCCATTACCTGCTTTATTTAATGCTAGCGATAAAATTCTATCGATCCAAAACAAAAAACTGGCCATTCCGCGCCGATTTGACGCCATAATTCAAGAAATATGGATGATGCAGCCGCGTTTTGAAGTTCGTATCGGACGTAAGCCATTTCGCTTATTGACACATCCGCGCTTCCGTGCCGCTTACGATTTCATGCAGCTACGCTGTGAAAGCGGCGAATTGGATATGGAACTGGGTAAATGGTGGAAAACTTTTCTATCGGCCAGTGATGATGAAAGGGAAAGAATGCTGCTGCCTAAACAGCTATCTAACAAAAAAAGCAGAAGACGCCGGTCCCGCAAAAAGCCCGCGTCAAATCTCACAGCTCCTGCAGAAAATGCAATTAACCCAAGTAACATCTGATCTCGTTTATGAACAATCAAATTAGCAAGGCATTTATAGCTTTGGGCAGCAACCTGGAGAATCCTGTTTCCCAAATACAGCTGGCCATTGAAGAACTACAGCAAATTCCTGGCACACGCTTAGTTTGTCATTCATCACTTTATCGCACTGCTCCGGTCGGGCACTGCGACCAACCGGACTTTGTCAATGCTGTGGCGCTGATTGAAACACGGCTTGCACCGCATGGTTTACTCGAAATGTTGCTCACAATTGAGCGTAATCATGGCCGTATGCGTCATTCCTTGAATGAACCTCGCACACTGGATCTGGATATTCTGTTGTACGATGAATTGCAATGCCAGGATAAGGTCTTAACTATCCCCCATCCACGCATGTCGCAACGCGCATTTGTTTTAAAGCCATTAATGGAAATTGCTCCGGATTGTCAAATACCCGGCTATGGCCCCATAGCGCCGCTGCTCATATCGTGTCATCAGCAACAAATTGAGCAAATAAAGGCTTGATATGTCAACCACACTCACCACATTGCAGAATTTAGCCGCAAATAACGAAAAATTCGCAGTTTTGACATGCTATGACGCGATTTTTGCGGCTATATCGGAAGATGCCGGTGTCGATGTTTTGCTGGTGGGTGATTCGCTTGGCAATGTTTTACAAGGGGAAAATACCACTTTACCGGTAACTTTGGATCACATGATTTACCATACTCGCTGTGTTGCGCGCGGTTCCCGTAGAGCATTCATCATCACTGACATGCCATTTGGCAGTTATCAAAGTTCTCCAAAACAAGCCTATGATAATGCTTGCAAGATTCTTTCTGCCGGTGCACATATGGTGAAAATTGAAGGCGGGCAAATCATGGCCGATACTGTGCAATTTTTGGCGCAGCGTGGAATTCCTGTATGCGCACACATTGGCTTGACACCGCAATCCATTCATCAGTTAGGTGGCTATAAATTACAGGGAAATTCGGAGAAATCAGCCAAGCAATTGTTCGATGATGCAAAAATATTGGAAAAAGCAGGTGCCGGCTTACTGGTAATCGAAGTGGTGCCCGCTAAATTGGCTAAAAAGATCACCCAAACAATTTCTATTCCCACTATAGGAATTGGTGCAGGTATTCACTGCTCGGCTCAAGTTCTGGTATTACATGACATACTGGGCCTTTATCAAGGAAAAAAGCCGCGCTTCGTAAAAGATTTTATGGCGGACGCAAACACTATCCAAGAAGCTATCGCAAGTTACGTATCTGCTGTCAAAACAGGACTGTTTCCAAATAAACAACATGAATATTAACGAATAGGCCGTAATGTGAAAATATTTGATGATATTGCCGCATTACGGGAAAACCTGGAATCTAAACAAACCATCGTTTTTATCCCAACGATGGGAAATTTGCATGCCGGTCATCTTACTTTGATCAAGCAAGCCAAACAATTAGCGGATCATGTTGTCGTCAGTATTTTTGTTAACCGGCTGCAATTCCTGCCACATGAAGATTTTGATCGTTATCCCCGCACTTTCGAAAATGACTGTAAACTGCTTACTGGTCTTAATGTCAATACCCTTTTCGCTCCAAGTGAAAAAATTCTTTTCCCAACAAAGCAAGAATTCTTGCTAGCATTACCACCTGTGGCTGATACTTTAGAGGGGGAATTTCGTCCAGGTTTTTTTCGCGGCGTTGCAACTATTGTACTGAAATTATTCAATATTATTCAACCCAATCTGGCAGTGTTCGGTAAAAAAGATTACCAGCAATTGTATATTGTACGAGAAATGGTAAAGCAATTGAATTTGCCTGTTGAAGTCATTGCCGGTGAAACTGTACGCGCACCGGATGGATTGGCACTAAGTTCACGTAATCAATATTTGAATAAGGCTCAACGCGAGGAAGCTTGCAATTTATTTCAAACGCTTGTGCAAATTAGGCATGAAATTACCTCGGGGCGCAGAGACTATCTAATACTACAAGAAACCGCTATAAAATCGCTTGCGAAACGGGGATGGAAAGTCGATTACATTCAAATCCAAAAACGCAGCTCACTAATGCCCGCTCATATCGATGATAATGATTTGGTGATACTCGGGGCTGCCTGGTTAGACAAGACACGATTGATCGATAATCTGGAATTAAGCGTTTAACTATTTTTGTACATAACCCTTTGCACTGTTGTTGCTTTTTTAAACCAGACAATTAGAAAATAAGGAACTATGCAATCACTCACCACCTTCTGGTTATCTTGTCTTGATCATTTTAGAAATGAATTGAATGCACAGCAATTTAATACCTGGATCAAACCGCTGCAACTTGATCCTTCTCTCAATAATGATGACAGTGAAGTAATACTCATTGCTCCAAACCGTTTCGTCTCACAATGGGTAAAGGACAATTTTATTGCTCGTATCGAAGCAATGGCACAAACATATTTCGCCAAAAAAATCCAATTTCATCTGAAGCTTGCCGACCAAAACGAAGTCAATAATACTTCTATCAAGTCTGCACTCGAACCCGTACAAAGTAATACACAGATTACAGCCGGCAGTACAGCTTATCCGTCTGCAAAGAAAAATCCTAGCCGCTTGAATCCCAATTTTACATTTGACAATTTTGTCACCGGAAAAGCCAACCAATTAGCGCGTGCAGGCGCAATTCAAGTAGCGGAATCACCGGGTATTGCTTATAACCCGCTTTTTATCTATGGTGGCGTGGGCTTAGGAAAAACCCATCTGATTCAAGCTATAGGCAATCAAGTTCATGAAAATAATAAAAGCGCCAAGATTCGTTACGTGCATGCTGAAAAATACGTCTCAGATGTTGTAAGCGCGTATCAACATAAGGCGTTCGATAAATTTAAACTTTATTATCATTCGCTGGATCTGTTATTAGTCGATGATGTTCAGTTTTTTAGCGGGAAAAGCCGCACCCAGGAAGAATTTTTCTATGCCTTTAATGCATTGGTAGAAACTCACAAACAAGTCATCATCACTTGTGATTCTTATCCAAAAGAAATATCCGGACTGGAAGAAAGACTGGTATCGCGCTTTGGATGGGGTTTAACGGTGGCGATAGAACCACCGGAATTAGAAATGCGTGTAGCCATTCTATTGAAAAAAGCCGAGCTGGAAAAAATTCACTTGGATGAAAACGTTGCTTTTTTTATTGCTAAGCACATCCGCTCGAATGTCCGCGAGTTAGAAGGCGGACTAAAAAGGGTACTAGCGTTTTCGCGTTTTGTCGGCCAGGATATAACACTGGATTTGGCTAAGGAAGCGCTGAAAGATTTACTTGCGGTACAAAGCCGTCAGATTTCTATAGAGAATATCCAAAAAACCGTTGCCGATTATTACAAAATTAAAGTATCGGAAATGTATTCAAAAAAGCGTTCACGCGTTGTTGCAAGACCCAGGCAAATGGCAATGGCAATAGCCAAGGAACTTACTTCGCTTAGCCTGCCGGATATCGGTGAAGCCTTTGGCGGGAGAGATCATACTACGGTTCTTCATGGTTATAGAAAAATCAATGAATTACGTGGTTCTGATCCAATGGTAAGCAAAGATTTTAATGCACTAATAATGATTTTAAGAGGTTAATAATTTGTGGATAACTGTTTAAAACAAAAAAAAGAATTTTTATCCACAAACAATCCACTTATCATACAAAATTCATACAGAATTATATGAGCAAGTGTCTAA
>SSFV01000133.1 GCA_008015565.1 Nitrosomonas sp.
AAGCTTCTGTTGGCAGTGCCGGAAATTCTTATGACAATACCTTGGCCGAAACAATTAGCGAGTTATATAAAACTGAGGCCATAAGACATCGCGGCTCCTGGTGCAATATTGACGAAGTGGAATTTGCCACTTTGGAATGGGTAGATTGGTTTAACAATCGCTGGTTACTGGAACCGATCGTAAATATTCCGCCGGCAGAATTTGAAATGGCATAATATTGCCAACTGTAAGAGTGAGTTGGCTAACGTGGCTTGACTCAAATTAATAAGTCTCCGGAAAACTGTACTGATGGCATCGTTATCCAGAAACTTTGCCAAACTTTTTCTGCCTCCCGTCGATTGTTCAGAATAAGTTGTTTAGCAATTTGTTAACGATTACATGATTAACAAGCTCAGATCAAAATCGAGTTTGGTATGCGCAATGAAATATTCCCATACATGCTGTTATTTGTGTATCCATGCATCACTATAACGATTCAAATATACTGGCAGCCCCCATCCCGCTACCGATACACATGGTTACCATGCCATACTTCCGTTGATGGCGACGTAATCCGTGCATTAAAGTCGCTACCCGGATAGCTCCCGTTGCACCCAATGGATGCCCCAGCGCAATCGCGCCACCGAGAGGATTTACTTTTTCGCGGTTCAATCTCAAATCACGGATTACAGCAAGACTTTGCGCGGCAAATGCTTCATTCAGCTCTATCCAGTCCAAATCATCTTGTTTAATACCAGTCTGTGCCAGTACTTTGGGAATTGCCTTGATCGGACCGATGCCCATAATTTCAGGGGGCACGCCTGCCACGGAGAACCCAATAAATCTTCCCAATGGCGATAAATTAAAACGTTTCATTGCAGATTCACTCATCAATACCACCGCGCCGGCACCATCGGACATCTGTGAACTATTGCCCGCTGTCACGGAACCTTTTGCTGCAAACACGGGCTTTAATTTCGCCAGCGCATCGAGATTAGTATCCGCCCGCGGCCCTTCGTCGGTGTCCTTCACTGTACTTTCTGAGTGCACTGAATGCGAAATCAGATCCGGCCGCTTCTCTTCAATTGTATAAGGCGCTATTTCATCTTTGAATTCCCCGGTTTGAATGGCTTTTAATGCACGCGTGTGGCTGGTCAAAGCAAATTCATCCTGTTCTTCGCGGGAAACATGCCACTGCTCCGCGACTTTCTCAGCAGTCATACCCATGCCATACGCAATTGCGACGCTTTCTTCATGTTCGAACATGGCCGGATTCATCGCAACCTTATTACCCATCATCGGTATCATACTCATGCTCTCGGTGCCTCCGGCGATTATGACATCCGCTTCACCTAATCGAATCCGATCCGCCGCCATTGCAACCGTTTGTAAACCGGAAGCACAAAAGCGGTTTACCGTCATTCCCGGCACACTATCCGGCAAACCGGCCAATAACAACGCGACACGCGCGACATTGATACCTTGCTCCGCTTCGGGCATGGCGCAGCCGACAATCACGTCATCAATCGCTGCTGGATCGAGCCCGTCACATTGCTTCATCACCGCTTGCAACACATGCACCAACATATCGTCAGGACGTACGTTTTTAAACATGCCTCGCGGCGCTTTGCCAACCGGCGTGCGGACAGCAGCCACAATATAGGCTTCTTGAGTTTGCTTAGTCATTCATTTCTCCGTCGATCGTCACTATCAGTTTCTCAAAGGCTTACCGGTTTTCAGTGTGTATTCAATGCGCGCTTGGGTTTTTTCGGTCGCCAGCAATTCCATAAAGGCCGTTCGTTCCAATTCCAGAAACCAGTCTTCATCAACCACACTGCCTGGAGTTAAATCGCCACCGCACATCACATGCGCCACTTTCGTGGCGATTAAGTGATCATGCTCGGAAATAAAGCCGCCTTCACGCAAATTGACTAACTGGCCTTGGATTGTCGCAATGCCGGTATTACCCGCTACCGGAATATCCCGCGCCCGTAACGGGGGACGATAACCTGCTTCGGCCAACGCCAGCGCCTGCGCTTTTGCAACGTACAGCAATTCAAAGCGATGCATCACTACGTGATCGGCATGGCGTAAATAGCCCAGTTCTTTCGCTTGCTCCGCGCTCTTTGCCAATTCTGCCATCGCCACCGTTTCAAAATAATGCTTCAATTTCGGGAAAGGATCGCCATCTATGGCATTTTGTGCGGCTCTGAGCGCGAATTCCTTGCAACCGCCACCAGCGGGCAATAATCCAACACCTGTTTCTACCAGACCGATATAGCTTTCCAATGCTGCAACAGCCCGGTCACAATGCATAACAAATTCACACCCCCCGCCCAGTGCCAGACCATCGACCGCCGCAACAGTCGGAATCATCGAATAACGCAATGCTTGCGAAGTTATTTGGAATTGCTTAATCATTTCATTGACTTCCACCAGCTTCTTGGCCATGAGCACATCAGCCAGATCCAACTCGCGCGCCACTTGCAGCACAGTTGCCTGAGCCGATTTCTTGAATTTCTTTATGAACCTTTCAAATGCTGATGGCGGTTGATGTGGAGCAGAAGGTGCGCCATCTGGTTTTGCGTCCGGTTTGGGTTTTTCTGCGGCTTTTTGTAAATTAGCACCTGCTGAGAATGGCGGTTCCGTTTGCCAAATCACCAAAGCACGCCAGTTCTGCTCAGCTTCCTTAATTGCTGCCTGAATGCCTTGCAGTACATCAATGCTGATGGTATGCATCTTGCTTTTGAAACTCAGAATGGCAATTCGGTCACCGCAATGCCACAACCTCACAGCATCGGTTTCAAAAATAGTTTCACCGTAAATGGCTGTTTCGCCTATTAAACGATCTGGAAATATCTGACGTTGATACACGGGAAGTTTTGAGCGCTGCTGTTGCTTGCCGGTGCCCGGTGCAAAAGAGCCTTGAACAGTGTGTACAGCTTGAGCATCACTTCCGGCTATTGTCATAACCCATTGGGGCAGTGGCGCTTGGCTCATGCTTTTACCTGCGGCAATATCTTCCTGGATCCAGTTAGTAATCTGTTTCCAGCCGGCTGCCTGCCAGATTTCAAAAGGACCTTGATCCCAACCGAATCCCCAGCGCACCGCAAGATCCAGATCACGGGCATTGTCGGCGATCGCCTCTAATTGCACTGCACAATAATGAAACAAGTCACGAAAGATAGCCCATAGAAATTGCGCTTGCGGCTGATCACTATTGCGTAATGCAGCAAACTTCTCAACAGGATTACTGTATTTCAGCAAGCGCTTAAGGTCTTCATCGACTTCTGCACCAGATCGGCGATATGTCTGTGTCGTTACATCGAATACGTGGATTTCGTTGTTGATTTTCTGATATACCCCGCGCTTGACTTTCTCGCCCAGTGCACCGGTTTGAATCAAACCTTGCAACCAATCCGGTACGGCAAAGTAAGCATGCCAGGGATCATCCGGCAATGTATCGCGCATGGTGTTGATGACATGCGCCAGAGTGTCCAAGCCGACCACGTCGGCGGTACGAAATGTAGCACTTTTGGGACGTCCAATTAATGTACCGGTGAGCGCATCAACCAGGTCAAAACCAAAATTAAACTCTCGCCCATGATGCATGGTAGCCAACAAAGAAAACACACCGATGCGGTTAGCAATAAAATTCGGTGTGTCTTTGGCGCGAATCACTCCTTTGCCAAGATACGTGACTAGAAATGCTTCCAGATCATCGAGCATGCCCGCATCGCTGGTACGGCAGGGAATCAATTCGATCAAATGCATATAACGCGGCGGATTGAAAAAATGTATGCCGCAAAAACGATGACGTAAACTTTCCGGAAATGCTTCAGCAAGTTGATTGATCGACAATCCTGAAGTATTACTTGCAAAAATAGTATGTTCCCCGAGAAACGGTGCAATCTTGACATACAAATCACGCTTCCAATCCATGCGCTCGGCAATAGCTTCAATCACCAGATCGCAATCTTTGAGTTTTTCCAGATGTTGATCGTAATTCGCAGGTTGAATACAAGTGGCCTTGGTCTTAACTGACAACGGCGCAGGTTCTTGTTTTTTAAGTTTTTCCACCGCCTTGATCACATTGGCGTTAGGATTACCGGTATCACCCGGTAATTCAAACAACAAGGTTTCAATATTGGCATTGACCAGATGCGCCGCAATCTGCGCTCCCATCACACCAGCCCCCAATACCGCCGCTTTGCGCACTAAAAAACGTTGATCACTCAATTGCACCTCCTGCTTGATCAGGTTATTGATAAGTCTTTTTTACTGACTGTGCCCGAAAGAGTACAAGCATGAACGCCAAAGCGCAAGCTTGTTCATCAGCAGTAGTCGAAAATCCCCGAAAACATATACTGCTGCCAACAATCAAACAGAACAATAAAAAAAGAGTTTATTGACCCCAAACAGCAGCAAGTTGCACTTTGTCAAAACCGGCAGTCGCGTGATTCCCATCAGTAATCAGTGGCCTTTTGATCAGGCGGCCGTTGCTTGCCAGCAAGGCCACTATCTCACGATGAGATAACGCCGGTAACCGCTGCTTGATTTTTAGTTCGCGGTACTGCACGCCACTGGTATTGAAAAACTTGTGCAATGGAATATTGGAACGCTCAATAATGGTCATTAATTCTTCAGCACAAGGCGAATTCTCGGTGATATCGATAAATTCATAATGAATTCCGGCTTGTTGCAAGAATTGTTCCGCCTTGCGGCAGGTAGCGCATTTTTTATAGCCATAAAATTTAATCATAACTTCTTACTAAACAAGAATGGGTTAAATATAGTCATTTTTCTCCACCCTTCGGCCCCCAGAAAACCACCCAAGTAGAAAAATCCGCTGAGAAATTTTCAAAACGATGTTCAACATGAGCCGCTACAAAAAAAACCATGCCCGGTTTGAACGGATGCCGCTCACCAGCTACAACAAAGTCGCCGTGACCGGAATGGATAAAATACAATTCATCTTGATCGTGCGGCGTTTGAATATCAGTGTCCTTGGGCGCGTACACTTCGACCGACATGGAACCATGTGCAAACGCTTGCACAAATGGTTCTCCCATAGGCCATTCCTCACTTGCTTTGCCAGGTATGCGTTGCATCAAATCCGATATTGCGGCGTTCATCATTTGCTTTCACCTCATTTGCTGTTAAAACCACGTGTTTATAGCTTAAGTATAAGTGAACTCGATGATACCCACAGCATTATTGCAAATCCAGCTTAGCGCTTATAAAAACTAAAGTTCTATTTCCGCAGAGGCGCGACGGCTCAAACCCGACAGATTCATGGCCAAGCGGTTGCGAAATAAGGGAACCAGGTTTCCAGCTTGCAGCACGGCATTTCTAAAAAGCTGTTTGGAAGAACCTGACATGACCGCCATTTTTGTCAACCGTTCAGCAAGTTGAAGCACTTGCATTGCAGCCGGACGGCGCAACATTTCATACTTATCTAGCTGGCAATCGCCACTACGATATAAAATTGCGTGACTTAAAATACGGCCCAGCACACATGCATCTACCAGTCCCGTATTCATACCCTGCCCGCCTGCCGGGCTGTGCACATGCGCGGCATCTCCTGCCAGAAAAAAATGCCTACGGCGATAGCGCTCAGCCACACGATGGTGCAAGTGAAATCGCGAACTCCAATGTACCTGCGTCACTTTATCAACCGAGTGCATCGGCCCGCGTGTATCCAGGAGCGCTTGCACTTCGGCAATTCCAGGATGAGCGGGAGCATTATCCAGCATAGCCACAATGCGATATCTGTCCGCAGGTAGCGGCGCCACAACAAGCAAGCCCGCCGGTGAGAAAAACTGCATCACTTCGTCAGAGCCGCTGCTTCCGCTCATCTCCACATCTGCCAAAACAAACGACTGCTCGTAACTACCACCGCTAAATTTAATCCCTACACTTTCCCGCACCAAGCTATTCATACCGTCGGCTCCAATCACATATCGCGCGTTAACTATTCGCTTACCCTGCTTTGTTTCGATACATGCCCGTATCCCTTCGCCGGTTTCTACCAGTTTTTCTACAACATTCCCCCAGCGTACACAGCCCCCAGCCTCACTAAGCATTTCACTTAAAACCTTTTCGGTCTTATCTTGCGGCAGCATCAGTAAATAGTTATAACGCGTGGGAAGCGTATCAAATCGTAGCCGTAATAATATCCGGTCACGGTCACGGATACTGAATTTAGTAAGTTTCAGACCTAACCGCACGAGCCGTTCAGACGCGCCAACCGAAACTAAAACTTCCAGTGTATGTGCATGAATAACCGCAGCACGCGACGTATTTTGACCCGTCAAAAGCTTGTCGACAATCTGCACCTTAATACCCGAGCGCACTAGCGTTATGGCGAGCGCCAGTCCCGTCGGTCCGGCCCCTACGATTAAAACATCGGTATCTTCTATAGCTCTTATTTCAGTCGCTTCCATAAAAATACCTCCTTTGTTATTAGACAGCATTCAATAGGTGTATGTTTTAGGGTAAATGAAAGCTGCTCAAATGGATTTATATTTTCACGTCATTTTGTGGATCCGAATCTTAAATAAATATCTTGCTTATTCAGGTGAACAGCAACGGCGATTAATCCATTCTTCGATTTTTCTCAAAAGCCCTGTACGCACAGGTTCCTTTAAGAACAAATGCTGGTGATAGGGCAAATTGGGTATGGCCAGAACTTTGTTATCAGGATGTTGCTTTAAAGTCGCATGTACAAAATCTTCATTACCTGAAGCAGGTGTAATGGGATCGCGTTCCGAATAAATCAAGAAATAAGGCAGCGGGAACAGATTCATTTGGCGGCGGAAGTGAACAATTTCAGCTTCGATACCTTTAACAAAACGCAACAGGCTACGTCTGACTATCCAGTTATCGGCGCGCAAGCGTGCCTTCTCTACTTCACTATCTGTCAGGTAATCCTTTACCCATTCTGGCGCAATCGGCGTCAAGAAGGTTCGCAAACCCGGCCAAGAGAATATTTCAAACAAACCGTCCAATACCGGTACGGTTATCAGTGATAGCAATTGATTAAATAGCAATAGCGGCAAAGCTTCATTTTGAGGATTCAAGAAATGCGTTTCGGCATGAAACGACAATTGGATCAACGGATTTGCCAGCCAACCACGCCAACCGGGAGGGCTGCTGACAGCAAAAGCCGGGGCCAAAAACACGGCACCTTGCACGCGTTTAATCAACATGCCATCATTTCGATGCCGCACGAGATAAGAGGCGGCAATCAGTGCGCCCAAACTGTGCGAAACGATAAATACTGGACGACCGGATTTACCTTGCTCATCACAAAAAACTATCAATCGCCTGAGCGCAAGATCCAGATCGTGTCGCAACAGGTCAAGATTGTGTAACAGCGTTTGTGCCAAATAAGCATCGCTGATTTCTTGTGTATCCATTCCCGACATAAGCGCCAGGTCAGCTTGCTGTAAGATCGGATTGGATAGACCGTGTGCGTAATAATCGAAACCCGCAACGATAAAATTTTGGGAAAAATAACGAGCCACCTCGCTATAGCGTCCGATATGTTCATTCATGCCATGAATTAACAGCACACAAGCTTGCGCTTTAGCAGGGTCTGCTGGAACAAATGTCCGCAAAATAACTGGCTCAATGTCACCCGGCTGATTGATAATTTTTTCTTCCCCCCAGCGCGGATAGGGTTCGCTAACAAACTGCCGATGAATGCAACCCGATAACGCAATAGTCAGCACAAGCAGAATATTTAGCAATTTTACAATAGAGCACCCACTATCACATCAACCAAAAACAGCGTTCCACAATCAAACACGAACAAAAAAGCGTTTCAGTTGCCTTGCATGCGCATGAATAAGGTAATTGATCATCGCCCATGCATAATCACATGCCAATCATGCAATTGGAAATTTCATACAGTTCAATTATGCGGCTGCTGTTTACTAATATAATCAACAATATCCCCTACACTGCGCAGTGTATTCGCTTGATCATTATCGAAACGGATACCAAAAGTATCTTCCGCATCACACAAGAGCCTTATTGTATCCAGTGAATCAAAGCCAAGCCCCTCGAATTTTGACGCGCTAGTAATTTTTGAAACATCGATATTTTCGACCTTTGATGCGACAAACTCGATAACCTTTACTTCGAGTTCCGTTGTTTTCATAGTGAAGTACCTTAGTTATAACGTATTGTAGCTATTCTAAATTCACTAAGATTTAAGTCAAGTATGTAAAGTCAAATTTGAGCATGAAAGCACTTGGGAAAAATTCCAAGAATTTTTCAAATTAACTGAGAAAGCTCCGCTCGATTTTAATACTGAAGTAATAGAAAACTACACGGCTGTCCAATTGGAATGCGCACACAAAAAACTTGTTAACATTATGATAACAATATGAATTTATATTATAAATTATTTGATTTAAGCGGGAAATTTAGAATTCTGACTTATTTTGATTTTTTTTGACGAAATGCAGCACTTGACTTAAACGATACGGGAGCGTTTATGGGTTGCACGCTTTTGGTTTTAGACCTATTTCAATCTTTAGAATGAAAATTCAAACCGGAAGAAATCAAACAATCGTTGCAATAACGCCGCCAAAAATATCTTTCAGCGTTGTTAAGATCGCATTAATAGCTTTTTGTACGGCGGTCAAAGTGAGATGAGTGACAGCAACCAGCACGGATTCGCACGCCGCTTTTTGCATCTTGAAAAGAATTTTGCCAGTTTCGGGTGAATAACCTTTTGTTTTATCCATTTCATACAAAGCAACATTTTCAACAATCTCAGCCAATTGAACTGACATCTTCTTAAATTCGGCAGGCGCATAGGTTTTTACCGCATCCCAGCCATCTTCAAATGCACCCTCGGCAGCACCGATAATTTTGCTATAAATTTCATCAGCATTTATTTTCATGATGCACTCCTTACTGTTTTTTTGCTGTTTCGACGACGGATACTGCGTTAATAGATTGATTTGCGATACTGAGTGCGGTTTTTGCCGTTGCAGGCCGTAAGCACGAAAGATTATTAGCTCCGCATTTATCCGTCTCTCTATGTATTTCTTTAACAAAGTCAAGCTGCTTCTTAACCAGCAACAATAATCTTTCATTACACCCGTGTGCATTACCGGTTTGAACAGTGTCGTCCGAACGTATTTCAGATGGCATATCACTTTTCAACATAGACTGAACACGGTCAAATACTTTTTTCTCGAGCTTACACCCTTTGCTCTCGGATACTGCCGATGCTCTCGCTATCATTACGTCTAATTTCGATTCGAGAGCATTATATGCTTTCAAATTAACGTCATAAGTTCCTTCTGGCGTCCCAGCCAGATCGCCCATATTTTTTATGTGCGTATTAAACTGTTCAGCAAAATCAGTAACACCTTTATCAATTACTTCATCGTAATCGCTAACAAGCCTAATTCCCGCACAACCACTCAGCAAAAACACAACTGCAATGACCAGACATAGCTTTTTCATAATTTTCTCATTTTTATCAGGTGTGCTTCCAGTGCTACGATGAGGCAGTTGGTGGATGCCTGGTAATATAATCAATTATGTCTCCCACACTGCGAAGACCTCGAACTTCTTCTCCATCAAAATTGACGCCAAAAGCTTCTTCCGCGTCAAACAAAAGCTGAACCGTATCCAATGAATCAAATCCGAGATCTTCCAATCGAGAAGCGTTAGTAATATTGGAAGCATCCACTTTTTCAGCCTTAGATGCAATAAATTCTATGACTTTCGTTTCGAGCTCTGCTATATCCATGACTTAGCTCCTGTAATTAAAGGGTTGTAAAAACAAGACTGGCATTATTACCGCCGAATCCAAACGCATTACACATACCGACTTGCACTTTTTTCTGGATCGCACGGTTAGGCGTATAATTCAGATCGCATTGCGGATCTGCCACATCGAGATTGATGGTAGGATGAATAGTGCCGGTATGCAGCGACATTATAGTTGCAATACTGCCAATTGCTGCTGATGCGCCAATGCTATGCCCAACCATTGATTTGGTGGCGCTGATAGCAATCTCCCAGGCATGCTCTCCCAAAAGCTGTTTGATCGCATTGGTTTCTATAACATCTCCCAGCGGTGTAGAAGTTGCGTGCGCATTAATATAATCGACTTGATCAGGCATAATGCCGGCATCATCAATCGCTGCTTGCATCGCTGCGACTTGTCCATCCATATCGGGTGCAACGATATGCGTAGCATCGCAGGCACACCCATAGCCAGCAAGCTGGGCATACATCCTTGCGCCGCGCTTAATGGCTTCTTCTTCCTTTTCCAGAATCAATATACCTGCGCCTTCACCCATCACAAAACCATCACGCCCCTGGGCAAAGGGCCGCGAAGCACGCACCGGATCAGCATTGAAATTAATCGACAACGCTTGCAACGCTTCGAAACCCGTCATAGTCAATGGTAAAACGCAAGCCTCTGCGCCGCCGGTAACCACGGCATCGGCTTTTCCTGAGCGCAATAAATCCAGCGCCATACCGATCGCATTCGCCCCTGAAGAACAGGCCGTACTGCAAGTCAAATTTACGCCTTTCAGTCCGAATTGTGTCGCGATCCATGCGGCGGCAGAATTTGCCATGATACGAGGGACGGAGAAAGGCGGAATAGATTTATTCTGTAGTTTTCTTGTTGCAGAAGATTCAAACGTCGAGAATCCCCCCATTCCGGATCCCAGACTGACAGCTAAACGGCGCGGTTGATAGTTATCAAGGCCACCGGCATCAGCCATAGCTTGGTTCGCAGCATGCAATGCCAGCTGCGTAAAACGGTCAGTTTGAGTTACTTGTTTAGCAGAAAGAAAACAGGCGGGATTAAATTCATTGATTTCACCCGCAATACGTGAATGCTGATTCGATGCGTCAAAACTCTGAATACTCGATATTCCGCTGACACCATTAATGGCAGCATTCCAGAACTGATCAACACCGATACCTATCGGTGAAACAATCCCCATTCCAGTCACAACTACACGCATACAGAATCAAACAGAGGGTTTAAAAGGCAGGATAATGTAAAAAAACTTGCTCTGACTATACTGAAAGCAGGATGGGCTGTCAAACGTGCCGGTTTAATTTAAATGGTCGACGTTACTCAAACCATGCCAGAATCAGAATACTGCGCAATGTTAATCACGGATTTTAACTGACTTGCCACAATACGTAAGCCGTAATTACTACATCCGGGTAGTTACGCAGATGTTAGAATTGAGGAGAAAAGAGTTTACGCCAAAGCGTACCATCGAGACCAACAGCCCAGGCTCCCGATCTTCCAGCGGCAATATTCTCAATCCCGGTTGCATGTTCATCTTGATTGAAAGTAACACCGTCATCCGATGAACTCCAGACAGCACCATTCTTTGCTGCGAGCCAGATCAGGCCATTAGGCGCTATTGCGACATCTCCAATTCCATTTGCTGTTGTCTGGATCCAATTTTCCTTGGCAAACTTCCACAGCACACCATTGGTTGCAACCACCCACACGGCACCATCGGGCGCCACTGAAATTCGTTTAAACCCATTGTCAGTAATTTGCGTAAAGTTCTTTCCCTGGTCACTACTAAATGAAATAGCGCCACTTCGTTTAACTAGCCAAACTTTGCCATCAGGTGCGATGGCTACATCTGCTATTCCATTTTCTGCTATCTCGGTCCAAGTTCCGCTAGTGAATTTCCACAATGAACCATCGATTCCAGTTGTCCACACAACGCTATCCGGCGCTACAGTAATACGGCCAAAACCGCCTGGTTTAATCAGTGTAAAAGAGGAACCGTATATGTTATCCGACATCCAGATCGCTCCATTCCTGCCGGTAAGCCAAATGATACCGTTAGGCGCGAGGGCGGCATCGTTCATTCCGTTTGTTTTAGTGCTGTGCCAAATTTCGGCTTGCGACATTGCAGAAAACAAACCGCATAGTAAGAGCAATCCAAGTAGTAATATTTTGGACGGACGCCGTATTTGATGAGCAATTTGCATTTATCCTGGCTCCTATATTGAGTTGATACTGTAATCGAGAATTTCTAGCAAACGAGCTAATGCTTGTGACATTGCAATAATTCGTAGCTATAGGCTTTTCTTCAAATCGATAGCTGGAACTTAAATTTTGCTTAGGGAAAAATCACCACATAATAGCAAAACGTTAGCAGGTGGAATCCAATTAAAGTTTGACGGCGATCAATTTGGTACCGGATGTGGAAAATCCGAGTTTAATTCAGTTTGTTTGTCAACAATTTTTCCGGTTCCGGTACATCATATTTACTAACATGATGTTTTCGTGCTTTATCTTGCGCCCAGGCTAAATCATCTGCGTCCGGTTTTAAACCGTTATCATCATTCACATCCGTTTCCACCACGAGTTCGGTCAGAAGCGCAAAATGATCGGATCCGAATTTTCTTAATCTCATGATTTGCTGCAAAGTAAAATGATGGCTGTGAAAAATATGATCGAGAGGCCAACGCAGAAACCAATATTCCGCATGGAAAGTGTTGAACATTTTTCTTTTATTTCTCGGATCTAATAGCCCGCTAATCGTGCTAGATAATCGAGAAGTTTCAGACCAGGCAACATCGGTTAAGTCGCCTGTC
>SSFV01000006.1 GCA_008015565.1 Nitrosomonas sp.
GAAACAGGAAGATGGTAGCATTCTCGTCGAGGGCAGTACACTATTGCGTGAATTAAACCGAAAGCTTGATTTTCAATTCCCCTTAGATGGCCCCAAAACCCTGAATGGCCTAATCTTGGAACATTTTGAAGATATTCCGGAAGCTGGAATCGGGCTTAATATTGCCGGCTATCCGATGGAGATAATTCAGACTAAAAATCGCGTTGTGAAAACTGTAAAAATTTTTCCAGCTTTAACTGCAACAGAATTAAAAAGCTGATTAAATCATAATTGTGCTAACAGAGTGATTATCAGTTACCCAAGTTTCGAGACAGAAACCCGAAAAAATTTCACTGAACACTCTCAATGTCAAGGCTTCTTGCCTTAAGGTAAAGTTTAGTAACAAAGTCTGCACAAATAAATGAATCCTGCCGGCAACAGCATGTACTACATCGCGTCAGCTTAATGTTGTCAAAGTGCGATGCCTAGCTAGCTTGTGTTTGTAAGAATAATGTAGCATATATCGACTGACTGGCGGATATAGATAATTCCATCAAGCACCAAAACGATTTCGACTGCGCAGTATAAAATTCCTTAGCATGTGGGGCAAAAATTATTCCTGTATCCGTTGGTCATTATTGAATACAAATAGAGTTATTATCTTAATATTTAAATTATCCTGCACAACTATTTCGAATGCTGTATACCGCCAATTGGATTGGGTGCTTTAACAAGGAGGAGATTCCGAATACCTATGACAAGTATCTATTACTACAAGCAACACATAGATAGAATTTTCTGGCCATTTAAAATACAGAATAGTTACTATACCGCGTAGCATCGGTTGTTATGGCGTTGAAATGTCGATCGCATTAGGTATGTCTTCATACGCTTTCTCAAATCTCATCTTCCCAGCCTCCTGTAGTCAATCTGTCAGTTTCGGTTGAAATCCTCCCCGGACTACATTTAAAACCGGACAGGTCATTTGCTACAAGTCAAGACAGTTTTTTTGTTCCCTACATTCTCTATTACACAGCTCGTTGACTCGGACTAGTAATTAAGCTAATATGCAGCGCTTTTCAGTGCAAGTAAGCAAGCGATAATGCTATTTTTTCATGTGCTAAAATAAAACATGCCTTGGACAAAAAATAGGCCGTTTTATATAGTCTTATGCTTACAATCGATTTCAGTATTTGTGTTGGCGGTAATACTATGGGTGCTTTTGGGGTTGCATGGTGCATTATCAGTGATACTGGGCGGAGCAATAAGCGTAATATCCACGGCGGCATTTGTAATGATTATATCTATCAGTAAGGGATATACGGCCGACGATACAGTAAGAATTGCATTAAGAGCTGAAGCAGTAAAAATAATAATAATTGTAAGTTTGCTGTGGTTGGCATTTAAATATTACGAAAACATAAATGCTGTTGCATTTATTGGAGCATTTATTTTTAATGTATTGATTTATAGTATAGTGTTATTGTTAGCAGACTATAAAAAAAGATAAACTAAATAAGCAGGTAGTATACATGGCATCAGAGGCAGAACTCACTCCCACATCATATATTAAGCATCATTTAACCTACTTAGAAGCACAAGTCAGTGAAGGATCTTTTTGGGTATTGCATGTTGATACATTGATAACATCAATAATACTGGGAATTATTAGTCTTGGTTTTATTTGGTTGGTTGTGCGTAGGGCAACTTCGGGTGTGCCAACTAAAAGTCAGGCGTTTGTTGAGCTTGCAGTGGAATTTATTGATAATGAGGTTAAGAATACATTTCATGGTAATAGGCATGTGCTAGTTGCCCCGATGGCGTTAACTATTTTTGTATGGGTGTTAATGATGAATGCCATGGATATATTGCCAATAGATATAATGGCTTGGATTACCGAAAATATATTTGGAGTGCACAATTGGAAAATTGTACCGACAACCGATGTCAATACAACCTTTGCATTAGCGTTATCAATCTGGTTTTTGATGATTTTCTTTAATGTCAAAGTAAAAGGTATGGGTGGTTGGATGTATGAGCTTTTCTGTACTCCATTTGGGAAAAATCCGTTGCTTTGGATATTGAATTTGCTTTTTAATTTTATAGAGTATGTGTCTAAACCCTTGTCCCACTCATTGCGGCTTTTTGGAAATATCTATGCGGGTGAGATTATTTTTCTGCTACTTGGTATGTGGGCTGCCACAGGTATATCGGGTACGATATTTGGCGCAATTTTAGGAGCGGGCTGGGCAATTTTTCATATATTGATTGTTACGTTACAGGCCTTTATTTTTATGATGCTTACAGTAGTGTATATATCAATGGCGCATGAATCTCATTAAATTTTTGGGTTTCTTTTGGGGTATATTATTAATCTTAATTTAGTTAAAGGGAATAAAAATGGAAAACTTGCAGTTTTTGGCAATGGTTCAAGCGTATACAGGAATCGGAATTGGTTTAATGATCGGCCTTGGAGCAGCTGGAGCGTGTATTGGTGTCGGAATAATGTGTAGTCGTTTTCTTGAAGGGGCGGCTCGTCAACCGGAAATGATACCAACCTTGCAGGGTAAGGTGTTTCTTTTGCTTGGATTAACTGATGCGTCTTTCATTATTGCTGTTGGCTTGGCTATGTTATTTGCATTTGGTAATCCTTTACTAGCGGTTATTCAATAATAGTGTTATTGCCGATTAAGTCAGATATTTTGGGCGTGTCATGAATATTAACTTTACTTTAATTTCTCAGGCTATAGCTTTTTCAGTATTTATTTGGTTTACTGTTAAATTTGTATGGCCACCGTTGCTTCGTGCTATAGAGGAGCGTCAAAAAAATATTGCTGATGGATTGGCGGCTGGTGAGCGTGGTCGGCATGAATTAGAATTGGCTAGTCAACGTTCAGCAGAAGTTTTAAAAGAAGCCAAGCATCTGGCATCAGAAATAGTATCGCAAGCTGAAAAGCGTTCCACAGAAATCGTCGAAGAGGCAAAAAAAACTGCAAAAGAAGAGAGTGACAGAATAATTGCTGGAGCTAAAGCGGAAGTTCAGCATGAAATGTTCAGCGCGAAAGAGGCTTTGCGTCAATATGCTGCGCAATTGGCAATTGCTGGAGCGACAAAAATATTGCGTCGTGAGATAGATGCTAAAGTGCACGCAGACATACTTGTTTCAATTGAGGAAGATTTGAGATAATGACAGAAGTGGTTACAGTAGCAAGGCCATATGCGGAGGCGGTTTATAAGCTAGGTGTTGCTAATGGCAATTTGGAGCAATGGTCGAAAATGTTGCAACTTGCAGTAGCAATTTCAGAAAATAGTAATGTTAAGCTTCTTATCGGCAATCCAGAGGTTACAGGAAATCAACTTGGAGAGATATTTTTGGGAATTGGAGATGGTAAATTCAATTCCGAAGCTTGCAATTTAATAATGATGTTATCAAATAATAAACGGATATCGTATTTGTCTCAAATAAGCCAATTATTTGAGCAATTGAGAGCTCAGTATGAGGGGATTCTAGAGGCAAAAATTGTAAGTGCATTTGCCATGGAAAGTAAGCAGTTTAGAAGACTTGTTGATTATCTTGAGCAGCGATTTAAAAGAAAAGTAGAAGCCACGGTTACTGTTGATCCAGAATTGATAGGTGGTGTAAAAGTTGAAATTGGAGATGAAATTCTTGATGCCTCCATTAAAGGTAAACTTGAAGCCATGACTGTTGCCCTTAAAAGCTAGGAGTTAAATAAAATGCAGTTAAATCCATCTGAAATTAGTGAACTTATTAAACAAAGAATTGAAGGGCTTGTAGATACTGTTGAAGCTCGTACACACGGAACGATTGTTTCCGTGACAGACGGAATTGTGCGTGTTCATGGCTTATCTGATGTCATGCAAGGCGAGATGCTTGAGTTCTCAGACAATACTTTTGGTTTGGCATTGAATTTAGAAAGGGACTCGGTGGGTGCAGTTATTATGGGTGCCTATGAGCATATTCGTGAAGGAGATGCAGTAAAGTGTACCGGTCGTATTCTTGAAGTTCCGGTTGGAGATGGTTTGTTAGGTCGGGTTGTAAATGCTCTCGGGCAACCGATAGATGGAAAAGGGCCAATTGCTGCAGCCAGAACGGAACCTATCGAAAAAATTGCACCCGGCGTGATTTGGAGGCAATCAGTAGATCAGCCAGTACAAACAGGATTGAAATCTGTTGATTCGATGGTGCCGATTGGGAGAGGTCAACGTGAGTTAATTATCGGTGACCGCCAGACAGGAAAGACTGCGGTGGCGATAGATGCGATTCTTAATCAAAAAGGCCAGAACATGCTGTGTATCTATGTGGCAATTGGTCAAAAAGCATCATCGATAGCGAATGTGGTTCGTAAACTCGAAGAGCATGGTGCCATGGAATATACCATTGTGGTGGCAGCAACAGCATCGGAATCGGCGGCGATGCAATTTATTGCCCCATACTCTGGATGCACAATGGGCGAATATTTTCGTGATAAGGGGCAGGATGCGCTGATTGTTTATGATGATTTGACTAAACAAGCATGGGCATACAGACAAATTTCTTTGCTTCTAAGACGTCCACCAGGGCGCGAAGCATATCCAGGTGATGTGTTCTACCTTCATTCACGGTTATTAGAGAGAGCTGCGCGCGTTAACGCAGCTTATGTAGAGAAGGCTACTAATGGTGCGGTAAAGGGAAAAACTGGATCGCTTACTGCTCTACCTATTATTGAGACGCAAGCTGGTGATGTAACAGCTTTTGTTCCAACAAATGTGATTTCAATTACTGATGGTCAAATTTTTCTTGAGACTGATTTATTTAATGCGGGTATTCGTCCTGCAATCAATGCGGGTGTTTCGGTTTCTCGAGTTGGTGGAGCGGCGCAAACTAAAGTAATTAAAAAATTAGGTGGTGGCATACGTTTGGCATTAGCCCAATATCGAGAATTAGCTGCATTTGCACAATTTGCATCAGATTTGGATGATGCAACACGTAAGCAGCTAGAACGTGGAAAAATGGCAACCGAACTCATGAAGCAGCCTCAGTATGCAACTCTTAGTGTGTCTGAGATGGCGCTTACTCTATTTGCTATTAATAATGGATATTTTGATGATGTGGAAGTAAATCGTGCGCTAGCATTTGAGTCAGCTCTAAAAAGTTATGTACGAAGTCAGAATAGTGCAATTTTAGAAAAAATTGAGGCAAGTAAAGAACTTAGCGCCGAAACAGAAAAAGATTTAACATCTGTGATTCAAGAATTTAAGCGAAACGGAACATACTAAAAATGGCCGGTAGTAGAGAGATACGTAATAAGATTAAGAGTGTAAAAAACACTCAAAAAATTACCCGCGCTATGGAAATGGTAGCGGCATCAAAAATGCGTAAAGCTCAGGATCGCATGAAAAAAGCCCGACCGTATGGTGAAAAAATTCGGAATGTCGCAGCGCATATGAGTCGAGCAAACACTGAATATCGCCACCCATTTCTGATTTCTCGCGATACTGTTAAACGAATTGGTGTAATTGTTGTAACTTCTGATAAGGGCTTGTGCGGTGGATTGAATACTAATGTGCTGCGAAAAGTTGTAAATCAAATGAGGGCTTGGCAAACGGAAGGTGAGGAAATAGAGATTTGTTGCATTGGCAATAAAGGTCTGGGATTTATGTCTAGAGTTGGTGCAAAAATTGTTTCGCAGGTGATAGGACTCGGTGATACACCTGAAATAGCGAAGCTTATTGGTGCAGTAAAAGTGATACTAGATGGTTACATGCAAGATCGATTTGATCGAGTTTATATTTTTTACAACCGATTTATAAACACAATGAAGCAGGAGCCAGTGATGGAGCAATTGCTTCCATTGACAGATGAGCGCGTTTATGAAAGAGATGATTCTAATAGAAAGCCTAGAATGGCTTGGGATTACATTTATGAACCTGAAGCAAAACCTGTCATAGACGATATAATGGTGCGATATATTGAAGCTTTAGTATATCAGGCTGTTGCAGAAAATATGGCATCAGAGCAATCAGCAAGAATGGTTGCCATGAAAGCTGCTTCAGATAATGCCGGTAATGTTATAGATGAGTTAACATTAATTTATAACAAATCGCGACAGGCGGCGATCACAAAGGAATTATCAGAAATTGTCGGTGGAGCAGCGGCTGTTTAAATCTTTTAAGTTTAGGAAAAACAATGAGTCAAGGAAAAATTGTTCAGTGCATTGGTGCTGTGATTGATGTGGAGTTTTCACGTGAATCTCTTCCAAAAGTTTATGACGCTTTAATAATGGAAGGTTCTGAGCTTACACTTGAAGTTCAGCAACAGCTTGGTGATGGGGTGGTGCGCACTATTGCTTTAGGGTCATCGGATGGGTTGCGTCGTGGAATGATTGTCAGAAATACCGGTAAACAAATTACGGTGCCAGTTGGAACTAAAACATTAGGACGTATAATGGATGTTTTAGGCCGTCCAATTGATGAAATGGGTGAAATAGGCGCAGAACAAGCCATGTCAATTCATCGCAAATCACCTGCATTTGATGAGTTATCTGCATCTACTGAATTGTTAGAAACCGGTATCAAGGTTATTGATTTAATTTGCCCGTTTGCCAAAGGTGGAAAAGTGGGATTGTTCGGTGGGGCGGGTGTAGGTAAAACTGTTAATATGATGGAGCTCATTCGGAATATTGCTATTGAGCATAGCGGGTATTCTGTATTTGCAGGTGTAGGAGAGCGCACTAGAGAAGGTAATGATTTTTATCATGAAATGAAAGAATCTAAAGTGCTTGATAAAGTAGCATTAGTCTATGGACAAATGAATGAGCCACCAGGGAATCGCTTGCGGGTAGCATTAACAGGCTTAACTATGGCAGAAGCTTTCCGCGATGAAGGTCGTGATGTATTATTTTTTGTTGATAACATTTACCGATATACGTTGGCAGGAACTGAAGTATCTGCGCTCTTAGGGCGTATGCCATCTGCAGTTGGTTATCAACCAACGTTGGCAGAAGAAATGGGGCGCTTACAAGAACGTATTACTTCAACAAAAACAGGTTCAATAACATCTATACAGGCTGTTTATGTACCTGCCGATGATTTAACCGATCCTTCTCCGGCTACTACTTTTGGGCATTTGGATGCAACGGTGGTTTTATCACGTGATATTGCATCACTAGGGATTTATCCAGCAGTTGACCCTCTCGACTCTACTTCGCGTCAACTTGATCCACAAGTTGTTGGGGAAGAGCATTACAACACAGCTCGTATGGTACAACAAACTTTACAGCGTTATAAAGAGTTAAGAGATATTATTGCTATTTTGGGGATGGATGAATTATCTGCGGAAGATAAGCTTGCGGTTAATCGGGCAAGGAAGATTCAACGTTTCCTATCACAACCATTTAACGTTGCAGAAGTATTTACTGGAGCGCCTGGGAAATATGTTTCACTTAAAGATACAATCAAAGGTTTCAAAGGAATTGTAGAAGGTGAATATGACGAAGTTCCTGAGCAAGCATTTTATATGGTTGGGAGTATTGAAGAAGTTATCGAGAAAGCCAAAACTCTTCAATAAATTTAGAGAATATAGAAATGGGAATTGTTTTTCATCTAGATATAGTAAGTGCAGAAGAATCGATCTATTCTGGACCAGTAGAGTTTTTAGTAGCTCCAGCACAGATGGGAGAAGTAGGTATTTATCCGCACCATACACCGATGTTGACCAAAATAAAATCTGGAATGGTGCGTATAAAAGCTCAATTGAAAGATGAGGAGATGATATACGTTTCTGGAGGAATGCTAGAAGTTCAACCGGATGTAGTAACAATACTGGCTGATACTGCTGTACGAAGCCATGATCTTGACGAAGCAAAGGCGATCGAAGTGAAACGTGCTGCAGAAGAAGCAATCAGGAATCGTCAATCTGAATTAGATTATGCTAAGGCACAAGCTGAATTATTAGAAGCAATGGCACAATTGGCTGCAATAGATAAACTAAGAAAACGAAAACATTAATAAGTGAAGCTTTAATTTAAGAGTTTTTCAAATAAGATGCGTTAGGCGACGCATATAGTTTCGTCAATTTCTCTGATATGTACTTTAGTATACTCTTCCCATTTTTTATACTGGGATTTCGCTGAGTTAACTTAATTACATAATAATAAGTATAAGCGACCGTCAGTGTCGTTTTCCAAACTTTATAGTCCACATACGCTTAAATAGCAGCAAAATTCAGCTTTATTTAACTAGAATAGATATAAAAGAAATTTGTTATGCTGTTATATCAAATTGTGTATTTACCCTTTAATTTTTAGATGAATCTATAATTGTGGTCAAACTGAATGTTGTAATTCTCGCAGCAGGTGCAGGAAGACGCATGCAATCATCAGTGCCTAAAGTGCTGCATACTTTAGGCGGTATTTCTTTACTTAAACGAGTGATCGATACTGCTCGTCTACTTGAACCAGACAGAATATGTATTGTTATAGGTCATGGTGGTGAAAGAGTTAGACAGTCGATTGGCGGTGACGACTTGGTTTGGGTTACACAACAGCATCAACTTGGTACAGGTCACGCTGTAATGCAAACGCTGTCATTTCTCGATCATGATGGATCGACTCTTATTTTGTATGGAGACGTACCTCTAGTGAGCGTAGACTCGCTTCGCAAACTTAAGGCCGTAGCACTAAATGATCAATGTGCCTTGATATCTGCATTTATGGAAGATCCAACAGGGTATGGCAGAGTTATACGTGACCCAATAACAAGAGCGATTATAAAAATTGTCGAACAGAAGGATGCAACCCCAGAGCAACTGAGTATATGTGAGATTAATACCGGAATTATGCTGATTCCAAATCACAATTTGCATAACTGGCTCCCAAAAATAGAGAACAACAATTTACAATGTGAATATTATTTAACTGATGTTATTTCAATGGCTGTTAGAGATGGTATCGAAATAGCTTCAATACAACCTGAGAATCTTTGGGAGATAGCAGGTGTCAATGACAAGCGGCAATTGGCAGAACTTGAGAGGATCTATCAATTAGAATGTGCTAATAAGTTACTGGAGCAAGGGGTTTATTTGGCTGATCCATCGAGGATAGATATCAGAGGAGAAATGAATTGTGGATCAGAAGTAGCAATTGACATTAATTGTGTCTTTGAAGGAGTTGTGAATTTACATGATGATGTGCAAATTGGCCCTCACTGCATTTTAAAGAATGTAACCGTTGCTAAAGGAACAGTCGTTGCTCCCTATAGTTTAATTGAAGATACTGTAATCGGTGAAAAATGCAGAATAGGTCCTTATGCGCGCATTCGTCCCGGTACAAAGCTTTTTAATGAAGTGCATATTGGTAATTTTGTCGAAGTTAAAAATAGTCAAATTGGTTTAAGAAGTAAAGCAAATCATCTGAGTTATATTGGCGACACAATAGTTGGAGAAAAAGTAAATATCGGTGCTGGAACAATTACTTGCAATTATGATGGTGCCTATAAACATCAAACTATCATTGAAGATGATGTATTTATAGGATCAGACACTCAGCTTATCGCGCCAGTTAAAATTTCAAAAGGTTCAACAATTGGTGCTGGCTCAACTATTACAAAAGACACACCTGAAGGTGCTCTTACCTTGTCGAGAACAAGGCAGGTGAGTTATTTTGAATGGCAGCGCCCGACTAAGACAAAATCTTAATCTCCGATGTTTTCTTTGTATTGATAAAGGAAAAATTCAAAATGTGCGGAATAATTGGAGCAATTGCGAACGTAGATATAGTTCCTGTGTTGCTGAAGGGCTTATCACGTCTTGAATATAGAGGGTACGACTCTGCAGGGCTGGTAGTGGTTAATGATGGACTACATCGAATACGGACTACAGGTCGCGTGTCAGCACTAGGTAAATTAGTAGCTCAGCAGAAGGCATATGGATTGGCGGGAATCGCCCATACGCGTTGGGCCACGCACGGTGAGCCGTCTGAACGCAACGCGCATCCTCATCTCTCAGGAGAAAGATCGCGAATAGCAGTCGTACACAACGGCATTATAGAAAATCACGAAGCAATTCGCACTGATTTGAGGAAAAAAGGATTCGAGTTTACTTCAGATACAGACACGGAAGTAATCGCACATCTAATAGCTTCTAAGTTGGAGAAGGAAAAGGATTTATTTAAAGCGGTTTGTTTATCTATTGCGGAATTGCAAGGAGCTTATGCAATTGCGGTCATGGAAGAAGCGCACCCAGATCATATTGTTGTTGCGCGAAACGGGGCTCCCTTACTAATTGGAATTGGAAAAGATGGCAACTTCGTAGCCTCCGATTCATCTGCCTTATTGCAGGCAACTCGGGACATCATTTATCTAGAAGAAGGTGATGTTGCTGAGTTACACAGCCATAATTATCGGATTGTCAACTGCCTGCGTAATCAGTTGGGGGATGTGGTTGAACGCACGATACATGAAAGTAATTTATCGAATGATGCAATTGAGTTGGGTCCCTATACGCATTTCATGCAAAAGGAAATATTTGAGCAACCCAGTGCTGTAGCTAATACATTAGAGATGGTATTTAATGCGCAATCCATTTCACCTAATCTATTTGGTAGTGAAGCAGAAAATATATTTTCTGAAATAAAGAGTATTCTGATTGTAGCGTGCGGGACAAGTTATCATGCTGGATTGGTAGCACGATACTGGATTGAATCCGTTGCGAAAGTGCCATGTAATGTTGAGATTGCAAGTGAGTATAGATACCGCAGTTCAGTTAATGATCCAAATACCTTGGTGGTAGGTATTTCTCAATCGGGAGAAACTGCAGATACATTGGCAGCTTTGAATCATGCAAAGAAATTAGGCCATAAGCATAGCCTAGCTATTTGTAATGTGCCTGAAAGCGCATTAATACGGCAGACCAATTTGCGTTTTTTGACTCGTGCTGGTCCGGAAATCGGTGTGGCATCAACTAAAGCATTCACTACGCAATTGGCAGCGCTTTTATTGTTTACTATAACGTTAGCAAAAATACGTCATCGGTTATCGAAAGATGAGGAGCATGAGATGATTGCAGCGCTACGCCATTTGCCGGTAGCACTTCTGTTAGCGTTACAAGTCGAATCGCAAGTTAAAATATGGGCAAAAAATTTTGCAAAAAAACGCCATACTTTATTTCTAGGGCGTGGCGTTCATTATCCGATTGCTTTGGAAGGCGCATTAAAGCTTAAGGAAATATCTTATATTCATGCTGAAGCATATGCTGCTGGGGAGTTAAAGCATGGCCCCTTGGCACTAGTCGATAACGAAATGCCTATTGTTGCAATTGCTCCCAACGATCAGTTATTAGGTAAACTGAAATCAAATTTACAAGAGGTGCATGCTCGCGGCGGCGAACTATATGTTTTTGCCGACGCAGATGCACATATAACAGAAAGTAAGAACTTGCACGTTATTCGTTTGGCGGAACATACTGGATTGTTGAGTCCGATTTTGCACACGATTCCATTGCAGTTATTAGCTTATTATGTTGCTCTTGAACGTGGTACAGATGTCGATAAACCCAGAAATCTTGCAAAAGCTGTAACCGTCGAATAAGAGTCATGGAAATAATCCGAAACTGTTGATTGCAGTCATGCTTGTTAGCGCGATTATTTTTTATTTTTTTATAGTGTTTGATAAGGTACTTTATTCGCCGTCTATCGGATGATAACATAAACCTACTTTAGTATAAGGTATGAGTGATCATGGCAGGACATAGTAAGTGGGCGAATATCAAGCATAAAAAAGCTGCGCAAGATGCTAAGCGAGGGAAGGTTTTTACGCGCCTGATCAAGGAAATAACAGTTGCTGCCAGAATGGGTGGGGGAGATGCCAGTACCAATCCCCGTTTGCGTTTAGCAATTGATAAGGCATATGATCAGAATATGCCTAAAGATAATATTGAACGCGCTATCAAGCGAGGCAGTGGAGAACTGGAAGGTGTAAATTATGAAGAAATACGCTATGAAGGTTATGGAATTGGTGGCGCTGCAGTAATGGTTGATTGCATGACCGACAATCGTATTCGTACGGTGGCTGATGTGCGTCATGCTTTTGCCAAGTATGGAGGCAATTTAGGTACGGATGGTTCTGTCAGTTTCTTATTCAAGCATTGCGGCCAGTTAATTTATGCTCCCGGAATCAATGAAGAAAAATTAATGGACGTTGCGTTAGAGGGTGGTGCTGAAGATGTAGTGGGTAATGATGACGGTAGTATTGAAGTCATTACCGCACCGCATGAATTTATTGCCGTTAGAGAGGCATTGGAGAAAGCAGGTTTTAAGGCAGATCTTGCTGAAGTTACCATGAAACCTAGTAGTGAAATATTACTAACCGGTGATGATGCAATTAAGATGCAGAAATTGCTGGATGCCTTGGAAGGACTGGATGATGTCCAAGATGTATATACAACAGCATTATTAGATGAATCGTTGCCACATTAATAGGTGAAGAAATCCGTATTCTCGGTATAGATCCTGGATTAAGGGTTACCGGTTTTGGTGTGATTGATAAAGCTGGCGGTAAGCTGGTTTACGTTAGCAGTGGCTGTATTAAATCGTCTGAAGGTGACTTACCAATTCGTCTTAAGTTGATTCTGGATAATTTAAGCAAAGTTATTACAGAGTATCGTCCTCAATTTGCCGCCATCGAGCAAGTTTTTGTTAATATTAATCCCAAGTCAGCGCTACAGCTGGGGCAGGCACGTGGTGCGGCGATTTGTGCTACGGTATTGCATAACTTAGATGTGGCCGAGTATACGGCGCTGCAAATAAAACAAGCAGTTGTTGGTAACGGTCACGCCAATAAAGATCAAGTTCAACAAATGGTCATGCGTATCTTAAAGCTCGAAAGTAGCCCAACTGCTGATGCGGCAGATGCGCTTGCTTGTGCGATATGTCATGCACATGGTGGATTTGGATTGGGAAAGTTTGGATTAGCAGGTTATCGCATGAAACGGGGGCGTTTGGTATGATCGGGCGATTAACCGGAATATTGCTTGAAAAACATCCTCCACAAATTCTACTCGATGTTCAGGGAGTGGGTTATGAAGTAGATGTGCCAATGAGCACTTTTTATGACCTTCCAGCTGTCGGAGTAGAAGCTACATTGTATACCCATCTGATGATTCGTGAGGATATGCATTTGCTATTTGGCTTTGCCAGCGAATCGGAGCGTCAGGTTTTTCGGCAGTTAGTAAAAATTTCCGGTATCGGTGCGAGAACTGCATTGTCTCTTCTTTCGGGACTCAGCATTTCAGATTTACATCAGGCTGTGGCAACACAAGATAGTGTACGGCTTACTAAAGTGCCTGGTATTGGGAAAAAAACAGCTGAACGCTTGTTATTGGAGTTGCGCGATAAATTAAGCATTACGGCGGTTGATCTGGGTGATGTGCTGCACGCTGTTGATAAGGGTAACGATATCCTGAATGCGCTGTTATCATTGGGCTATAATGACCGGGAAGCTACCTGGGCTATTAAGCAAATTTCTAAAGATGCTTCATTATCTGATGGTATACGCCAAGCGCTGCAATTATTATCAAAAGAAAAGTAACATACAATTCGGATGATTCAATGATTAAGACTGACCGTCTAGTAAGTGCAATGTCATCTTCCCAGGAAGAACTACTGGAACGCGCCTTACGTCCCAAGCAACTTGAAGATTATGTCGGTCAAGAAAAAATTCGTGGGCAATTGCAGGTATTTATTACTGCAGCTAGAAATCGCCATGAAGCATTAGATCATGTCTTGTTATTTGGTCCGCCAGGGTTAGGGAAAACAACTTTGGCGCATATTATTGCCAGAGAAATGGGGGTCAACTTGCGGCAGACTTCCGGTCCAGTTTTGGAGCGCCCCGGCGATCTTGCGGCACTACTGACTAACCTGGAACCTAATGATGTTCTGTTTATCGATGAAATTCATCGTTTATCACCAGTAGTGGAAGAAATTCTCTATCCCGCATTAGAAGACTATCAATTGGACATCATGATTGGCGAGGGGCCAGCTGCGCGATCGGTAAAATTGGATTTGCCGCCATTTACTTTAGTTGGTGCGACTACTCGAGCTGGTATGCTCACTAATCCATTACGTGATCGTTTTGGGATAGTTTCCCGATTAGAATTTTATACGCCTGAAGAATTGAGTAAGATTGTTATGCGTTCTGCTAACTTATTAAATGTGAAGATATCATCGGATGGAGCATTTGAAATTGCGCGTCGTTCACGTGGTACTCCCCGGATTGTTAATCGCTTATTACGCCGTGTGCGCGATTTTGCAGAAGTAAAGGCGGATGGTCATGTTACGTTTGGAGTGGCTGATGCAGCGCTACAAATGCTAGATGTGGATCTGATAGGATTGGATATTATGGACAGAAAATTACTGCTGACTATATTAGAAAAATTTAATGGTGGTCCTGTAGGAGTTGATAATCTTGCGGCGGCAATCAGTGAGGAGCGCGATACGATTGAAGATGTGCTGGAACCCTATTTGATTCAACAAGGATTTCTTAAGCGCACTTCCAGGGGGCGTATGGCAACTGCTATAACTTACCAGCATTTTGGCATTAAAATGCCCAGAAATGAAATAGGACGTGATCTTTGGGGAGAAGATTGTAATAGTTAATTAATTTCAGCTAATTATGCAAGTTCAAACATTACGTATCATCATTGCAATCATGTTGACTTTAGTCATCATGTTATTTTTTTATACCGGCCGTGAAAAAGATTTTTACAATAAAAGCGCAGAGCCTGCAGTTGCTCAAATACTGACTGAGATTTCGAGCTGGGAAAAGCAGGCATTGCTCATCCATTTAACACCTGAAGCAGTTCAGGCAGTCAATAATGAGCAGTTGGATAAGCTATTGAATCTTTACCGAGGTTTTGGTAAGTTTCGTTCTATCCAAGAAATAAATTTTTCACGTACTGTAAGTGCATTCTCTTTCATAGGGGAGAAGCGAATCAACTATTCTGGGATTGCTAACTTTGATGTGGGGCCTGTTAGTTTTAATATTACCTTGGTCGAGCGAGGTGGATATTTTCTGGTTTACAATTTTACTTTGGCGAAAGTTTCTGAAGGATAGTGTGGTGAGGCTAAAGTATCATACAAAAACATAAAATGTTTTTGTTCCAATTAGTTAACAGTAATCAATAGTTACTTTTTTAAATTGTATGCTATTCTTGAGAAAGCAAATGTAAATAATTGTTGTTTGAACTATTGATAAAATACTTTAGTCTTACTGGGTGTTTGAATTTCGATATTCAATTTTTATAGAGTGGAGGTTATTTTAAAATGAATCAAAATTACACAACGGTAGCACAGAAATCATCCTCTGTGCTGGCAACGAATAAAGTTTTACGCAATACATACATGCTCTTATCCTTAACATTGCTATTCAGTGGCCTTACGGCTGCAATTTCAATGTTTATGAATATGCCGCCAATGACTTATTTAATATCTGTGATCGGTGGTATGGTGATTGCCATGTTTGTATTACCGCGCTTTGCGCATTCAACGGCAGGAATCGGAATTGTTTTTTTGATAACGGGCATGCTGGGTTTCGGACTAGGGCCAATTTTAACCATGTATGCATCTTTACCTAATGGTGGAAATATTATCACCCTATCGCTTGCAGGCACGGGAATAATATTTTTGGGTTTATCAGCATACGCACTCGCTACACGCAAAGACTTCAGTTTCCTCGGTGGATTCTTGATGGTAGGCTTCTTGTTGGTTCTACTTGCAGCGATAGCAAATATTTTTCTTGCCATTCCTGCGATGTCATTAGCAATATCAGCTGTTGTCATTATGATCATGAGCGGTTTCATTTTATATGACACGAGCCGCATCATTCATGGTGGTGAAACCAATTATGTTTTAGCAACAATTGGCTTATATATGACAATTTTTAATATCTTTATTAGCCTACTGCAAATTCTAGGTATTATGGGTAATGACGATTAATTCTTAATCTCTTGACCTTAAATTTTTATTTATATAAAAACCCCGGCTAAACCGGGGTTTTTTTCGAGTAAACTGAAATGGATGATCTAAATTGGATGCAAATTGTTTCTGCGCTAGCGTTAGTAATGTTTATTGTCATCTTATTTCCCGCAACATTAGACAAGCTAAAAAATAGTCCGCAAGGCACATCGCAAGAATGGATGAGTTTTATCTCTGTTTTGGTCGTTATTCTTTTATTTATTGCATTTCTAATTTCACTTGTTTAATTTTCCAAGGCGCAATCACACACGACGCCTATTAGAAAATTTAAACTACCGATGTTTGATCCAGTTCCTTTATGAACCTGATTTATGAGTCAGGCCAAATCTTGTTTAATAAATTTCCTTTCAATAGCACTTTATCCAGATTTTCCATCAATCCTTGCGCGCCAATAAATCGGCGCGAATTTGGCAGCCCATAATCCAAAGCAAATCAACCAAATGAGTGCGGCTAGAACATAAAGTATCGGTGCGATTGCCGGTATGATGTCTGCCAATATCCTAATTATTGCAGTCCCTTGGAAACCCAAGAATAGCAACCAGGTGAAGCGGTCCAGTTCCAGTGGCCGCCCGGAATGACCCAGCGTAACGCGCGAGGCCATTGCGAGAATCATGCCAGAGAAAAAGCCGATGCCGATTGCATGTAAGGGTGCCAGTCCTAATAACAGGTTGCCGGATGTAAAATAAATCAGGCTTTGCACAGCGTATAAGGCCATTGCCACACCGAACCAAGCAAATGAAATATGCAATACGGCTAATAGGCTTACTTGCAGGCTGCGCGGCAGGCCCCAACGGTAAGATAAATAGGCGGCAGAACCAGCCAGCGGGAAATCTACAATCCACAAATATGTTGGTAATTCCAGCCATAGCAGGCTGCCGTGCGCAGCAATACAGGCAAGCATCCACCACAGCAGCCAGAATGGGCGCACCATTTCGTAATTATCGAGTACACGGCTGGAGAAAAACGGGATCATGCGGTGCGAAACGGTCAGAACGATTGGCAGTAAAAAGAACCACATTCCGGCATGACGTGCAAAGTTAAGCGTAACCTGGCTTTCGGTTACCAGCCAAAGTAAATAAGCTGCTACACCCAGCCAGCCCATCAGCAGCGCAATGCTGATTACCCGGGCGTGGCGCTTGTCTTGCGCGGGTGTTGTCAAGAGAATGCGGATCAGTACATAAACCGCGATGCTCCATCCGATCAGTATCAGTTCTGCGCCAAGAATACTGATCGACTTGTGTGTCAGTAATCCGGCATAAAATAACACTACGCCAGCCGCCAACAGTGTGCAGGTAGTTATATATTCGCGCGGCTTTACTTTCTCGCCGTTCATCCAATTTGGATAAGTGGTAAACAGAAAACCGAAAATAAAGAACGGGAAAAAACCATAAACCATCAGAAATGCGTGCGCCCAGGTCGAAGCGATATTCCAAGTAGTAATTGATCCGGCAATGCCATAGCGTCCGGTCAAATCAAAAATCCACCATAGTATGGTCAGAACGCCTTGCAGCGCTCCCGCCAGAAACAAGCTGCGGTGTGGAGCAGCGCATAGATGGTCTCGTATGGTCAGTTGCTGGGTCATTGTAATTCCTTATAAAACAATTCGTTTATACATTAATTGTGCTATCTATCTAATTATCCAGCACAATAATTTCTCTAAAACTGTGTTATTTGTTATGATGCTTGCCTGCTTTACGCATATAATCTGTTTCATGCTCAATATTGATTTACATTGTCATTCCACTATTTCAGATGGTTTGTTAACACCCGAGCAATTGGTCGAGCGCGCAGCTTCTCGAGGCGTCAGAACGCTAGCTTTAACTGACCATGACGATATCGCAGGACTTGCAGCGGCACGGAAAACAGCCAAAGCCAAAAATATCACATTCGTCAGTGGTGTGGAAATATCCGTGAGTTGGCGCGGCCGCACTCTGCATATTGTCGGATTGGATATTGACCCTGAGTATAAACCATTGATTGAAGGATTGGCGGCTGTTCGAGCGGGACGTGCGCAGCGGGCTGAGAATATTGCTGGAGAATTGGCAAAAATTGGTATTCTTGGCAGCCTGGAAGGCGCTTATGCTCATGTGGGCGAGCGACGTTTGATTGGACGTACCCATTTTGCGCGCTTTCTGGTCGAGAAAGGCTATGCTAAAAACGTAAAATCGGTTTTTAAGAAATATCTCATTAAAGGTAAACCTGGCTATACGCCGCACGAATGGGCTGCGCTTGGCGATGCAATTGAATGGATTCGCGGCAGTGGCGGCCGGGCAGTGATCGCGCATCCAGGTCGTTATAATTTAGGTAAAAATGTTCTCAGCGATTTACTAGACGAATTCAGCGCATTGGGTGGATCGGCCATTGAAGTCATAACCGCCAGTCACACCGCGGAACAAACCAAACAATTTGCAGAGCATGCAAAAAATAGGGGTCTGATGGTTTCTTGCGGTTCAGATTTTCATGGTCCAGGCGAAAGTTATTATGATCTGGGGCAACTGCCCGAGCTTCCACTGGGATGCCAGCCTATCTGGCATGATTGGGAAGACAGCCCATGACGAATCATTTGTATCATTTGGCGGGTATACTATTCAACTATTATCCTGATATTTTTCTGTAGTGGCTCAATTTTTCTCAATTCATACGGATACACCGCATTTGCGCTTGATTAAACAAGCCGTGACAATAGTTCGCAATGGTGGAGTCATCGTTTATCCCACGGATTCCTGTTATGCTTTAGGCTGTCATTTAGGTGATAAAGCTGCTATGGCTCGCATTCGCACCATCCGTCAAGTGGATGATCGCCATCATTTCACACTGGTGTGCCGCAATTTAGCGGAAATTTCCACTTATGCCAAAGTGGATAACAGTCAATACCGATTACTTAAAGCCACCACGCCTGGCAGTTATACGTTTATTTTGCAGGCAACGCGGGAAGTACCGCGCCGCATGCAGCACCCCAAACGCAACACCATCGGTTTACGCATTCCGGATCATCCTGTCGTGCTGGCGTTGCTAGAAGAACTGGACGAACCTTTGTTAAGCTCCACATTGCTATTACCGGGTGACGAGTATCCATTAAACGATGCGGAAGCAATCCGAGAACGCCTGGAACATCAAGTTGAATTGGTGATGGATGCCGGTTCATGTGGAATAGAAATGACCACTGTAATTGATTTGACCGCCGATACGCCCGAATTGATCAGATTAGGCAAAGGCAGCATTGAACCTTTTGGAATTAATTATGAATGAAATAATCCAAGGTATTGCAATCTATGCCCTGCCGGTTATTTTTGCCATCACGATGCATGAAGCGGCGCATGGTTATATTGCCAGGCATTTCGGCGACTTCACTGCATACAATGAAGGACGCATCAGCCTGAATCCGATGCGCCATATCGATCCTGTCGGTACAATTGCAGTGCCGCTGTCACTATTTATACTCAGTAAATTGACCGTAGGTGCCGGATTCTTATTTGGCTGGGCAAAACCGGTGCCAGTTAATTTCTCCAATTTACGCCACCCAAAGCGTGACATGCTATGGGTGGCTGCTGCTGGACCGGCCGCTAATCTGGCGATGGCTTTTTTTTGGGCATTAATGATCAAATTGGCCATCGCGGCGCCCCAGAGTTTTTTTGCCAAGCCATTGGCACTGATGGGTATCGCGGGTATTGAAATTAATGTTGTCTTAATGGTGCTCAATCTGTTGCCACTTCCACCATTGGACGGCGGCCGTATGGCTGTGAGTCTACTGCCCCATCGTCTGGCTTACCAGTTTTCCCGTATCGAGCCTTACGGCTTTATGATTTTGCTGGTATTGTTATTTAGTGGTGTGTTGAGTGCCGTAATCGGGCCAGTGATCGTATGGGCAAAAGTAATTATTGTGTCAATTTTCGGATTATACGTTTAACCATGCTAAATTTAGGATATCAACATGTTTGCTGATCGCGTTTTATCAGGCATGCGCCCCACAGGGAGTTTGCATTTGGGTCACTATCATGGCGTATTAAAAAATTGGATAAAGCTACAGCAGCAATATGAATGCCTGTTTTTTGTCGCCGATTGGCATGCCTTAACAACTCATTACGATACGCCGGAAATTATTGAGCAAAATGCTTGGGATATGGTGATTGACTGGCTAGCCGCCGGCGTTGATCCATCGCAAGCCATTCTGTTCATTCAATCCAAAGTCCCTGCACATGCCGAACTATATTTGTTACTGTCGATGCTGACACCGCTCGGCTGGCTGGAGCGTGTGCCTACCTATAAAGATCAGCAGGAGAAGCTATCCGAAAAGGACTTGAGTACCTATGGTTTTCTAGGCTATCCGTTGTTGCAAAGCGCGGATATACTAATTTATCGCGCTAATCTGGTCCCAGTTGGCGAAGACCAAGCGCCTCATGTCGAATTTACGCGCGAAATTTGCCGCCGATTCAATCATATTTACGGGAAAGAACCGGGTTTTGAAGAAAAAGCGGAATTAGCCATCAAAAAGCTGGGTTCAAAAAAATCTAAACTGTATGCTGAGCTGCGTACTTTGTATCAGGAGCAAGGCGATGAAAATGCGCTGGAAGAAGCCAAATCGCTATTGAATGAGCAACAAAATCTTAGTTTAGGCGACCGCGAACGGTTATTCGGCTACCTCGAGGGTGGCGGCAAGATGATTCTCATCGAACCTGAAGCACTGTTGACTGAGGCTTCCAAAATGCCCGGACTCGATGGTCAGAAAATGTCCAAATCCTATAACAATACCATTAGCTTAAGGGAAGATCCGGAAAGCATTCGCAAGAAAATCCGTACTATGCCCACTGATCCAGCGCGAATCCGGCGCAGCGATCCTGGTGATCCCGCCAAATGTCCGGTATGGCAATTCCATGTCGTTTATTCCGATACCCAAACCTGTGACTGGGTGCAGTCGGGTTGTACGACTGCAGCGATTGGCTGCTTGGAATGCAAAGCACCGGTCATTGATGCAATTCTTGCCGAACAAGCGCCGATGATTGAGCGCATCAAGAAATATGAAGAAGATCCGACCTTGGTACGTAACATCATCGCGGATGGCTGTGAGAAAGCCAATAAGCTGGCCGAAGATACCATGCGCGATATTCGTGAAGCGATGGGACTCAGTTATTCCTAAACCGGGTGATATCAATTGAATCAACCGCTCATCCGATTTCTATGGATTGCGTGCAGTGAATTCAATTATTAATTCTCAGACTATGGAGCCAGTTGCAAGAATCTGCGGCGAACCTTTAATGGAGATTCCGCAGGATTTATATATTCCACCGGACGCGCTGGAAGTTTTTCTGGATACTTTTCAGGGGCCGCTCGATCTTCTGCTTTATTTGATCCGCAAGCATAATCTCAATATTCTGGATATTCCCATGGCCGAACTGACTCAGCAATATATGGCTTATGTGGACATGATGCGCATAGAACAATTGGAGCTAGCTGCGGAATATTTACTCATGACTGCCCTGTTGATTGAAATCAAATCACGCATGCTGTTGCCCAATCCAAAAAAGGAGACGGAAGAAGAGCACGATCCACGCGCTGAACTGGTGCAACGTTTACTTGAATATGAACAAATGAAAACAGCTGCAGCGCGCATAAACGAATTGCCGCAAGCAGAACGTGACTTTACCATCGTGCAGGTACTGATCAAACAACAAGCGGTTGCACAATTACCGGGGGTTAGTATTGATGATTTAAGCCAGGCTTGGCTGTCAATCCTGGCGCGTGCAAAAGTTAACCGTCATCACCAAATCAAACGTGAAGCACTTTCTGTGCGTGCTTATATGAGTCAAGTGCTGCGTGATTTGCGCGAACGCAGGCAACTGCAATTCTACGACTTGTTTAGCCCCCAAGCGACGGCTGCTGAAGTCGTTGTTACTTTCCTGGCAATTCTTGAATTGGCTAAGGAATTGTTATTGGAAATTTCTCAAGACTATGATTCTAAGATAATTTATGTCCGTTCAATCGATACCGCGCAGCGAGCCTGAAACACTGGGTTCATTAACCACTGATAAGATTACGCAGATTCTTGAAGTGGCACTTTTGACAACGCAGGAACCTTTGCCAACCAGTGAATTAAAGAAGCTGTTTAATCATGAATTGAGTACGGCAGTGTTATCCAAGCTGTTGCATGGAATTCGTGAGAAGTGGGCTGATAGCGGTATTGAATTGATTACCGTAGCCAGTGGTTGGCGTTTCCAGACCAGACCCGATATGCAACCCTATCTGGACCGGCTGGCGCCACCGAAAGCGCCGCGCTATTCGCGCGCCGTTTTGGAGACACTTGCTATCATTGCTTATCGCCAACCGGTTACCAGAGGTGATATTGAAGAAATCCGCGGTGTCAGTGTTGCCAGCACAGTATTGAAGTCACTTTCTGCGCGTGGATGGATTGAAGCAGTAGGACACAGAAATGTAGCAGGAAAGCCTGCACTGTTTGCTACTACATCAAAATTTCTGGACGATTTAAAGTTACGTTCCCTGGAAGAATTGCCACCTCTGGAAGAAATGAAATCTTTACTTGATTCTGGGGACAACAATCAGAATTTACCATTGATAGAAACGGAAGCAAACAAGGAATAAGTCTCTACAAATTTGTCGATGCTATTTGAGAGATGTTGCAGCCCGTTCTATTTCAATCAATTGCGGTGTCAAATGCGGGGCAATCACTTGCAGCAAGTTTGCAAATATCTTGGGGTTTCCTGCCACAATATGACCGCTTTGCATATATGTTTCATTACCTTGCAAATCGCCGACCAATCCACCCGCTTCAGTAATCAATAAGCAGCCGGCGGCCATATCCCACGGTGCTAAGCCAATTTCCCAAAAACCATCGTAACGTCCCGCTGCCACGTATGCCAGATCTAAAGCTGCGGAACCCGGGCGGCGAATGCCGGCGATACGCGGCACAATATCTCTGAGCATGGCGAAGTAAGCGTCGATATGGGTCAAATCGCGGAATGGCAAGCCTGTGCCAATCAAACAATCCTCAAATCGCGAGCGCTTACTGACACGAATGCGATGATCGTTCAAATATGCACCGCTACCCCGGCTTGCTGTAAACAAATCATTATTATTAGGATCGTAAACCACGGCATGAGTCAGCACGCCTTTATATTTAACTGCAATGGAGACCGAATATTTAGGAAAGCCATGCAGAAAATTGGTCGTCCCATCGAGCGGATCGATAATCCATTGATAGCCAGATTTGTTTTTGTCACCGCGGCTGCCACTTTCTTCCGCCAGGATGGCATGATCAGGGTAGGCTGCAAGCAGTACCTTAATAATGGCTTCTTCAGCCGCGCCATCCACCTCGCTGACATAATCGCTGTGTGATTTCTTCGATACATTGAGCAAGTCCAGATTGTGCGATGCGCGACTAATGATACTGCCGGCACGGCGCGCGGCTTTTACCGCAATGGTTAACATTGGATGCATGGGTTATTGACTCTAATTCAAGAAAAGCGCGATTTTAATATGAATCAATGCCACATGCTTGATTTTGTGCTTCTGAAATGATTTGTAACTTTTAGCAAATTGTTAAGCATCCATATGCCATATGTAAGGTTTTAGTATGTAGTCATGTCGCTGAGCAGCTGGCAAGATGCCGGAATGAAGACAAAAAAACACCTCACTAAAAAGTGAGGTGTAAAGGCTTCGTACGCACACTCTTCCGCTACGAACTGAAAGAAAAACTTAATCTTATATGTAATCTAATTCAAATTTTTCGAGTGCTTAGATTACTAGAAACCTATACCGATATAACCACCTGCTGTCATACCGCTAAATTTCGAACCATCCAGAGAGCCAGCAGTTAGCTGATAACGGGCATCCACACCGATGAAGAAATCTTTCCAAATGTTATATTCGAAACCACCTGCAAACATAATTCCAGGATCAAGTACCGTAATGGATTCAGATGGCGGACTAATGACATGGATTGCAAGGCCTGCAGGAATAATCCAAGGTCTTATCTTGTATTCCGCAAAATGGTTAAATTTGATTTTCGGAGCTGCGGACAATGTAAATTGACTCACTGTAACCCCACGAGGATTCAATGCGCCGCCTGCCAATTGGGTTGGTTCGTTAGCCAACGCACTGCCAGGAACACCATGCGCGAATTGTTTGTATTCGAACATCAATTCTGCATCGATCTCAGTTTTAGGTATAAGGCCCCATGTATCCTTGGTCAACTGAAAATCGAATCCGGCACCCACATACCAGGCATCCCGGTCTGCACGTTCCTGTGCTCCAACCGGTGCAACACGGCTTTCGATTGATACACCATTACGTGTTTGATCACTGCGGGCATAACCACCGCGGAAAAATAACATGGTTCTTTTATCGCTCATACCACTAAAAGCTGTGCTGCTTGTATCGATTTCCTTTCTTTGATTTTGTTCAACCCGTTGAGTGGTTTCTTGGATTTGCTCGACTTTCCGCGTTGTCTGAGTCGATGTTTCCTGAATTTGATCTACTTTTCTTGTGGTTTGTGCGGAATCAGATTTGATTCTCTGCAATTCACTTTGAATTTCTTGTAGTGCCCTTTCCAATTGTTTAATGCGCTGATTTGCATCATTCGCATAAACTTGTGCCGGCGCAACAGCGGTTGTGAGAATTAAAGACGTACCTAAAATAAAATTAAAGGCTGATTTCTGATTCCGCGGAAAAACTTTCATATAATAGTCTCCTTATATTCGTTTATTTTTATACTTTTCTCATACCGATACTTAATCTGTGGAAGCATAGAAAAAAAATTGTATTTAAATCTTGATCTGTATCAAGTTAATATCAATTAAGTATTCTTTTTCTAATTTTTTATGGCCGTGAGTGCTCATTTCCGTACATCTTTTCCACCTGTGGAGCAGGCGCTCAGTGAACCTAACGGGCTATTAGCTGCTGGGGGAGATCTCTCACCGCAGCGGTTGCTCGAGGCATACAGTAAAGGGATTTTTCCTTGGTTTAACGAAGATGATCCTATTTTGTGGTGGAGTCCTGATCCACGGATGGTGCTTTTTCCGCACGAGTTGAAAATTTCTCGTTCATTACGCAAAACGCTTAAGAAAAGACACTACCAAATTCGCAGTGATTACAACTTTATCCAAGTGATGCATGCCTGTGCATCACCCCGTAAGGATCATGCCGGAACTTGGATACATCCGGAAATGATCGCGGCTTATACGGCATTGCATGAAATGGGATTAGCGCATTCGGTAGAGACTTGGATTGATGGCAACCTTGTAGGAGGGCTTTATGGTGTAGCGCTAGGCAAAATGTTTTTTGGTGAATCCATGTTTTCATACGTAACCGATGCGTCGAAAATAGCCTTCGTACATTTAGTAAAGCAATTACAATACTGGAACTTTGGCTTGATTGATTGTCAGGTTAAAACCGGTCATCTGGCATCTTTGGGTGCACGGGAAATTCCGCGGGCAGAATTCAGTCAAACATTAAGTACCCTCATTACACCGTTGGAATGTGGCGGAAAATGGAATCTTGATCGTGTTTTAATCGAATAGCGCGCAATACCTATGCTTAAATTCCATACTACTAATCCCTACACGTGCAGTTATTTGCCCGGCAAACTCGCGTGCTCGGAAGTGGTCACGCCTGATTATCCAATTGATGCAAATACCTATGAGAAGCTCATACAAGCAGGTTTCCGCCGTAGCGGTTATTATACATACCGTCCTAATTGCGCCCATTGCCAGGCTTGTGTATCCGTTCGTATCGATGTGAAAGCCTTTAAGCCCAGACGTATACAACGCCGCGTCTGGAAACAACACAATCTTACTGCCACGTTGCATGAACTCCACTATAAACCGCAACATTATGCGTTGTATCAGCAATATCAGACGCAGCGGCATGCAGGGGGAGGAATGGATAACGATTGTCTTGAGCAGTATCAGAACTTTTTATTACAAAGTCATGTAAATTCCAGACTGGTTGAATTTCATGAAGGTGAAACATTGCGGATGGTCAGTATCGTCGATGTGCTACCGGATGGGCTTTCATCCGTTTATACTTTTTATGATGCCAGTGTTGTCCATGCAAGTTTTGGTACCTATAGCATTTTGTGGCAAGTTGAACAATGCAAGATTCATAATTTGGCTTATCTTTATCTGGGTTATTGGATTAAAGAAAATCGCAAGATGCGTTATAAAGTCAATTTTCACCCTTTAGAAGTTTTAGCCGATGGCAGGTGGATGCCACTGGAGAAATATGTGCGTTAAAATGAATTTCTGCAAAATTCGGCCAACCTCATGCAAATAAAGTCTTATCAGGATAAAATTCCGCATGCTTTATACACTTCTTCGCCCGCTGCTTTTTAAGATTGATCCTGAAGTGGCGCATGGCATGACATTGAATGCCATGGAACGGCTAAACAAAATGAGATTATTGAGAAATACCCAGGTAGTGTGTCAACCCCGCACTGTAATGGGATTAAATTTTCCCAATCCGGTCGGACTTGCCGCTGGCTTGGACAAAAATGCTGAGCACTTGGATGCGCTTGCCAGGCTGGGATTTGGCTTTCTTGAAGCTGGAACTGTAACACCACGGCCCCAGCCGGGTAATCCGGCACCGCGCATTTTCCGCATACCAGAAGCAGAAGCCATCATCAATCGGATGGGTTTTAATAATCAAGGTGTAGATCAATTGATAGAAAATATCAAATGCTCGGATTATCGCGGTGTGTTGGGAATTAATATTGGCAAAAACTTCGATACGCCGATCGATAAGGCAGTGGATGATTATCAGACCGGATTTCAGAAGGTATATCGCTATGCGAGTTATGTCACTGTGAATATTTCCTCACCTAATACGCAAAATTTACGGCAATTACAAGACGCTGAAGCATTGGATCATTTGTTAGGCCAATTAAAAAGCCAGCAAGATCGATTAGCTCAAGAGCATGGTAAATACGTTCCCATCGCCGTTAAAATCGCTCCCGACCTTGAACCAGCGCAAGTTGAATCAATTGCTTCAACTTTGTTGAAGCATCGCATGGATGGTGTAATTGCAACGAATACCACGATTTCAAGAAACAGTGTGGATCACTTGCCGGTTGCGCATCAACAAGGCGGGCTCAGCGGTGCGCCATTAACTCAGCGGGCTACAAGGATTGTTTATCAACTCCACAGTTTGCTGCAGAATGCCATTCCCATCATTGGTGTCGGCGGCATTATGTCAGCAAACGATGCACAAGATAAAATGGAAGCGGGAGCCAATCTGATTCAGTTATATACCGGGCTGATTTACCATGGTCCGGGATTAGTGAAGGAAATTGTGCGGGCCGTGTGTGCGCAGCCATCTCAATTGAGAAGCGCTTAGCATGGATCAACAGCTAGTCGAACTCGTCGAGCAAATAGATGCGATTTTGCCGCAAACGCAATGTAAGAAATGCGGATTTCCTGCTTGCCGTCCTTATGCAGAAGCCATCGCAGAAGGGCGTGCTGATATCAATCAATGCCCTCCAGGTGATTGGGAAGGTATTCTTAAGCTAGCAAATTTACTGGGTGTTCAACCCAAACCGCTGAATACCTATCATGGGATTCCCAAACCCCAAGCAGTCGCTAGTATTGACGAGAATTTGTGTATTGGATGCACATTTTGCATTCAAGCATGCCCGGTCGATGCCATCGCCGGAGCTGCCAAGCAGATGCATACTGTTATCTCGGCTGAATGCACAGGTTGTGAATTATGCATTTCGCCTTGTCCGATGGATTGTATTAGCATGGTGCCCGTTAAGAATAAAACCGATGCTGTGTCGAGAAAGCAAGCAGCTGATCACGCTCGCGCACGATATCAATTCAAATTGCAACGGCTTAAGCGGGAAAAACCGGGAACCCAAGTAGCCATTTCGCACCAAAACGCAGCATCAACTGAAATTACTCATATATCTGCCGAAGAGCGCAAGAAAGCGATTGTTCAGGCGGCGATTAAACGTGCAACAACGATCCGAAACCAAGCAAGCGACAATATTAAGTATTAATACTGCATGAATTCTGTTAAGCGTTATGAAATTTTTGCTTGTTTGAAATCAACAAACCCGCATCCTACTACCGAATTGGAATACCATTCAGCTTTTGAATTGTTGATTGCCGTCATTCTCTCTGCACAAGCTACCGATAAAAGCGTTAATCTGGCAACACGGGGGCTGTTTTCTCATGCCAATACTGCAGAAAAAATTCTTGCTCTGGGCGAGGCAGGCTTGATTGAACACATTAAACGTATTGGGCTTTATAAAACAAAGGCTAAAAATATTCTGGCAACCTGTCAATTATTAATCAGGGACTATCAGGGTGATGTGCCGCGCACACGAGAGCAATTGGAAAAATTGCCCGGGGTCGGGCGCAAAACAGCAAATGTAATATTGAACACAGCATTTGGAGAACCTACCATTGCAGTAGACACTCATATTTTCAGGGTTGCCAATCGCACGGGCATTGCACCGGGAAAAAATGTTCTGGAAGTCGAGCTAAAACTACTTAGGGCGGTACCTAAGGAATTTCGCCAGGATGCGCACCATTGGCTGATTCTGCATGGGCGATACGTATGTAAAGCGAGGAAGCCTGAGTGCGCGGTATGCCAAATCAATCACTTGTGTGAATATCGAAACAAAAATATCTGATCATGTTTAAACCATCCCGGGAACAAGCGCGGCAATTATTTTTTCAAACCTGGCGCAAATATCGCCATCATGAAGTATTGTCCGGTATTGAAACAATTGCTCTAGAGGTGATATTGCAACACCACGAATACCATAGTGTTCTCGAAAATGCGGAGAGCTATCTGGATAAGGATTATCTCCCCGAGATGGGCGATATTAATCCCTTTTTACATATGAGTATGCACGTGGCGATCAAAGAACAATTATCGATCGATCAACCGGCAGGTATATGTGAGCGCTTCTCACGCTTACAAAAGCATTTGGCGGATGAACATGAGGCAGCACACCATGTGATGGAATGCCTCGCAGAAATGATATGGCAAGCCCAACGCAATCAAACTTCTCCAGATGCTAGCATTTATTTTGATTGCTTGGATAAGCAATTAGGTTTCCGAGATAAAACTAAAACGGGATAAACCCAGCATTAGCTGCGATCATCCCGCTGTTGTCTCTTGGATAAAATCCGAATTTTATTTATTTGAATTCAGGCTACCGGCCTGGCTTGAATAGTAAAAAGCTAAGTTTTCAATATCTGCCGCGCTCAAGTTAGCGACCATACCAGCCATGACTGGATCATTCCGAGTACCAGATTTGTAATCTTTGAGGGCTTTGACCAAATAAGTTCTATATTGTCCGCCAATTTTAGGAAAAGTAGGTGCAGGGCTATTGCCATCAACACCGTGACATGAGGCGCAGACTTCAGCTGCTTTGGCTTTACCTGCTTCAATATCGGCAGCCATTACTTGCCCAGAAAGTATCAAGGCTGCACCGCTTAATGCGGCTATAACATAATTCTTCATGATTCGTTCCTTGCGTGATTAACTTAATTTTTTGAATAATAAGCAGCAAAATCTTCTATATCTTGTTGGGATAACGTTTTAGCCAGACCTGTCATGGTTGGATGGCTGCGCGTGCCATTTTTGTATCCTTCTAGCGCCTTAATAATGTACTCTGCATGTTGTCCACCCAGTTTTGGAACATGATATGCACTAGGAAAAGCCGTTTTGTACCCAGGAATTCCGTGACAACCTTCACACATTGAAAGTTTTTCTTTCGCTGCTGCAGCATCTCCGGCTGCTTGAGCTACACCTGCTATTGCCAAAAACATACTCATGGCAAGTAATAAATTCATCATCAATTTTTGTTTCATGTAAACCTCCTCCTCTAAAAGTCGAACTTTAAACGATGTGCCCGATTTGGTCAATGTATAAGTGCAAGCATGTCCATGTTGTTTATAGGGAAATCTGCCTTAAGTATCATATTTTGGCGGTGGATTTTGACTCTAATTCTTCCCATCTTGCAAGATAATTTGTTAGTTCTTTTTCAATCACATTAGATCGAGTCTTTAGTGCTCTTGCTTCATCTGGATAATCGCGGTAAATCGTTGGTTCATTCAGGCGCAAGGTAATATTCATTTGTTCTTGCTCCAAAGCATCAATTTTGCCAGGCAATGTTTCTAGTTCACGCGTCTCATGATAGCTAAGTCTGTTAGCGCGGGAAACCTTGGCTGATTTGGAAATGATAGCTGAAGAAGCGGATGATGGTTTTGATACTGCTTTTTGTTGACTGATATTTTCTTCAGAATGTTTGACACGTATCCAATCTTCATAGCCACCGATATATTCACATAATTTTCCATTACCTTCAAATACGATTACTTGTGTGACGACGTTATCGAGAAACTCACGATCGTGACTAACCAGGAACAATGTTCCGGAGTAGTCCTGTAACAAAGCTTCCAGTAGCTCAAGTGTTTCAATATCCAAATCATTGGTGGGTTCATCAAGTACCAGAACATTGGCTGGTCGGGTAAATAAGCGTGCGAGCAACAACCGGTTGCGCTCACCACCGGATAGCGATTTGACGGGTGATCTGGCCCGCTCCGGAGCAAATAGGAAATCTTCCAGATAACTGATCACATGTTTGCGTTTACCGTTGATTTCAACGAATTCGGAGCCTTGGCTGATGGTATCCGTTAGCACCATTTCTTCATCTAACTGTTCACGCATTTGATCGAAATAAGCAATCGACAACTTAGTTCCTTGTTGAATTTTACCGGAATCTGGCTGTAGTTCGCCAAGAATAAGCTTTAGCAGTGTCGATTTACCCGCCCCATTCGGACCCAATAAACCAACTCTATCCCCTCGCAGAATGCGGCAAGAAAAATCTTTGATGATTATCTTATCACCATAGCTTTTATTCACATGTTCCAGCTCAGCGACAAGCTTACCGGAACGTTCTCCGGCATCTACAGCAATATTGGCTTTACCGACCTTTTCCCGTCTGGCGGCTCGTTCCAAGCGCAGAGCCTCCAGGCGCCTTACTCTGCCTTCATTGCGAGTGCGCCGTGCTTCGATTCCTTTGCGTATCCACACCTCTTCTTGCGCCAGGAATTTATCAAATTTTTGCTGGTGAATGGCCTCAATCTCGAGTAGCTCGGCTTTTTGACGCTGATAGTCAGAGAATTTACCTGAAAAACTCTGTAAATTTCCACGATCCAACTCAACAATGCGTGTTGCAACATTATCCAGAAAGCGGCGATCATGCGTGATAAATAACACACTGCCAGAGAAATCCTGCAGCAATTTTTCCAACCATTCGATCGAAGAAAAATCCAGGTGATTGGTTGGTTCATCCAGTAGCAGTACTTTAGGCGATACCACCAAAGCCCGCGCCAATGCCACACGTTTTTTTAAACCTCCGGAAAGATGTTCAATCAAGGTATCTGCAGGCAAATTCAATTTGCCGATCACGGTTTCAATGGTTGCTTGCAGATTCCAGCCATTTTCCGCTTCCAAGACGCCTTGCAGCTCCTGTAATTGCATCAACAGGGCATCTGTGTCGTCTGCTGTTTCACTTAAGGTATGGGAGATTGCATGATAATCGAGCAGAATCCGGCTAATTTTGCCCAGTCCATTCGACACCTCTTGAAATACCGTATTAACCGGATTCAAAACCGGTTCTTGTGAAACATAAGCCAGCTTCAAGTCAGGAGCCAGCCAAAGCTTGCCATCGTCCAGTTTGATTTCACCTGCCAAAGCACGCAGTAAACTGGATTTGCCGCCGCCATTTCTGCCAATCAAACCGATGCGTTCATTTTCGTCAAGCTGTAAGCAGACGTGATCCAGCAAGGCGTGATGGCCAAAAGCTAGACAAGCGTTTTCCAAGGTAATCAGAGGCATTGGTGAGGTTTAATAAAAATTGAAAGGTTTGTGGCGTCACTCAAGAATGTGCTGCTTAGTGCAGGAAAGCAATTTTGTCATGCTTTGGTTCGTTTGGCAAAAACAAACTGCGCATAAAAATGGGGCTTGTAAGCCCCATTTTTACATCACCATGATCGAAATAGACTAGTTTGAATCACTCTACCGGACTGACTGTAATTTTTTTCGGTAGTACTGCTTCGCGTTTTGGTATTACGATTTCCAGCACGCCATGCTTCGATGTTGCCGATATTGCTTCGGAATTGGCGGTATCGGGCAGGCTGAATCGCCGGTAGAAAGAGCCATATGTGCGTTCAACGCGTTTATAACCCTCTTTCTCAGTTTTGGATTCAGATTTTTTCTCGCCTTTAATGGTTAACACTCCATCTTCCATACTGATATCGATTTCTTCAGGTTTAACTCCCGGAATGTCAGCATGAATGACAAATTTATCGGTTTCTTCTTTAATATCAACTGCAGGCGCCCATTCCGCAGTTGCGGTGGAGCCTTCCGCGACATTCCGTTCCAGCTCTCTTTGCAATTGACTCAACAAACCCCATGGTTCATATCGTGTAATGGCCATAATAAATTTCTCCTTATCAATTAAAACAATACACTGCCTTTTGATATCATCGCCTCATTCAATCTGTCACTGCTGAGTTTTGATGTGGCGTTGTTTTGCTACAAAAACACTTTCAATAAGCGATATAAGGATTATTCATTTTTTTTCAAGGGATGTGGTAAAAACTGACTGAATGACAGAAACTTCATTGCGTCTGGAATGCCGCGGGAAACCTACTGCGCATAGCGCCGCCGCAATCCAAATAAGACGGCAGCGGATAGCGTGAGAACTAATGCAAGCCACAGCACATTTCGCTTCATCCATTCTAATGGATTGGCTTGGACAGAAAAGCTGGCTTCCGCGAGATCGAGAATTTTAGTATCCATCCGCGCATTCTGCTGTGTCGATAAGTGCAACTGAAATTTTAATATTTGTTCTCCTGCTGATTCCGGCGTGACGCGCCAGCGCCAGCGCGCCGAACCATCATAGTCAGAGCTTGGATCTTGTGGGCCCATCCGATCGACTTCAAAATCCTCGCCGGCGACTTCCGCCTTCATAGTGGGCGATACTACACCGGTAATTCCCTGAATCGAAGTACCCTCGGACGCTGTGGCTATAATTTCGTTTAAGAACTTTGCAAGTTGCTTTGTTTCAAGAGTTAATCCCACATCAAAGCTTTCGTATTGTTTGGCGGATGCTGGAATCGAAATGGCCGAACTATCCACAGGCAATTTCATAACGACCGGATTAAACTGCCGTTTACCCGACATGAAATGCATAAAAGAATTGATCGAAAAAGGTACGATCAATAACACCAGCAACAATGCGGCCGGCATAATCAGATTAAAATTGAGCCCCGATTCGGGTTCTGACTTACGCATGATTTCCTCCAACGATATTCAATGTATGGATTAATCATATCATTCTTGGGAAAAGAACTGAGCAAATCAGAAAGTCCGGTGTTTTTTTCTGGAAGCGCGAGCCCAAAAATGCAAGCTTGCAGAGCAAGTGGGGAGCAATAGCGGGAACGGCTGGTTTTTTTCAATAGAATTGTTCGTCTCATATAATCTACCAATGCTTTTTCCATTTATTCCATCGATACAATGCCACTGCGAATATGTTATATACAAAACGGCAGATCTGTTTTAAGAGAGGCAAGCCAAACACTTTGTATTTCCAGATTTCTTTAGGGCAATTGCGCCAAATCGCCAGAAAAGCATCAAATCCAATCTGAAGATCGCCGTTTTCATCGATCATGTGCAGCCGTTCTCTAACGAACTCCAAGTCGGTGCTGATTTCTGCCGCTAACCGATTATCTTTATGGACATCGTTCCATTGCATTTCGCAAACACTCATTTTCTGCATTTGCGTTTCAATACCCGCTTTGCAAACCGGGCAGGCTGAATTGTAATAAACCTTGAGTTTTGACTGGATGTGCATGATCGTTTGTTTAATCTGTAAGTATGCTATCTTTTGTTCACGGTTTGTTGTTTGTGCTGCGTTGCGCCATTTCCGGGTTCGGATTAAATGCTCAAAAATGTTCATTCAATACGAATAAAATGCGCTTCTCGCCTGTTTCCACTTTTATCCGGTTGCTTTGGAAACATTTTTCAATGGCCTTTTAATGGCATAGACAGGCTAATCGTTGTGATTAAACACTCGATTGGATTAACCCGGCAATACATGTTCGGAACGTTGCCGCATAATCAAGTTGGACGAGTGCTATAAAAGCGGTTATGCTGTCGGCCAATCGATAGCCATTGGCAACGTAATTTTATCAACGCGCCCATAGCTCAGCTGGATAGAGTACCGCCCTCCGAAGGCGGGGGTCGCACGTTCGAATCGTGTTGGGCGCGCCAAAATATCCTGTGATCGCTACGCAAACCGAAACAATTATACTGTTTGGTGAAGTTCTGGTGGATATCTTTGCCGGCCGCAAGGTATTCGGAGGAGCGCCGTTTAACGTTGCGCGTCACCTGCAAGCATTTGGATTACACCCGGTGCTGATTACGCGAACCGGAGATGATGAACTTCGCCGTCAACTAATCACCATACTCGAAGATACAGGGATGGACGCGTGCGGTATACAGCTCGATGCTTTTCATCCAGCCGGTCAAGTGATGGTGCGCATGGAAGGATGCAAACACCATTTCGATATTTTACCGGAGCAAGCGTATGACTATATCCATGCCGGTATGGCACGCAGGGTTAGTGGGGCGGCGCATCCGCGTTGGATATACTTCGGTACTTTGGCGCAGCGCCATACAATCTCGAAGCAGGCTTTGGCTGCGCTTACTCGTAACAGCAAGACACCCCATCTAGTGGATATCAATTTACGCGAGCCTTGGTATGACCGATCGATCATTGAACACTCGCTAAAGCGCGCGGATGTCGCGAAAATCAATCTGGATGAGCTCGAAATTCTGGCATCGCTGCTTCAATTACCCGGAAAACATGCAACGCAAAAAGCAGTGGCATTGATTAAACGGTTTGCATTGCGGAGTTTGCTGGTGACCTGCGGTGAACAGGGTGCCTGGCAACTCGATAACACGGGCAAAAAACATCAAGTAGTGGGATTGGCAACTTTATCGGCCTATGTAGATAGCGTTGGTGCCGGCGATGGGTTTGCTGCCGTGTATCTGCTTGGCCAATTGCGCGATTGGCCCATTGACCTTACTTTGGTGCGCGCCAATAAATTCGCCGCTGCTTTATGCGGTATCCGGGGAGCAATTCCCGATTCCGAGGATTTTTATCTGCCATTCATTGCAGAATGGAAGCTTTGACTGGCAATTAAAGCGTCATATTTTCCGGCGATCTGCCACGCAGTCCGATCCCCGGTACTCATCCCATCTATGCTATGCAATCCGGGATGAGTATTGACCGGAACCGCTATTCCTATTGCTGAGGTGATGGCGCTGGTGGCGCTTCCGATGCTTTTTGCTGCTCCATGACAAAAATTTCCACGCGGCGATTATCCGCTCTGTTTTGCGGCGTGTCATTGGCTGCAACCGGTTCATGAGAACCGCGGCCATCGATTTGAATGCGGTTGATCGACACACCGCGGCTGACCAGATAGTCGCGCGTGCTGGCTGCACGGTTAACTGAAAGCGGATTATTGATCGCATCGCTGCCCGTATTGTCGGTATGTCCGATGATCATGATCCCGGTATCCGGGTTGTTTTTCAGGCTGGTAGCAAAATTATCGAGAATCGGCTTGAAATCGGGCTTAATATCCGATTTCCCGGAATCGAATGAAATATCGCTTGGGATATTCAATTTAAGGCGATTGTCTTCGGTTTGCGAAACTTGCACGCCTGTTCCGGCGGTTGCGGCTTCCATCTGCTTTTTCTGCGCTTCCATTCTTTGCGACCACAAATAACCGGCGCCCGCGCCAAGTGCGGCACCGGAGCCTGCGCCGATCGCAGCGCCTTTCCCGCCGCCGATCAGTGCGCCAATGGCAGCGCCCGCACCAGCACCAATTACCGTGCCTTGCGCCGTGCCGCGTTGCGTTTCAGACATCGAAGCACATCCGCTTAGTCCCCAAGTTATTGCCAAAATCAACAAAATTTCCCGTATTTTCATAACCGTCTCCTTTGGTTAGTGTTGGTTTCTTACTGTAGCAAAAAGCATCCACAACTTAATTGCAGCGCTATTGATTATTATCGCTTAAATAGTTTTTTATATTCCGGGCGATTGTCAGAATAGTCAAAGAAATTACCACCCAACCCAAAATGGTATACGCCGCTGCCAGCCACACCCACATTTGCGGATGGTTTGTATTGAGTACCTCATCCAGCAAATAATCGCGTCGTTCGTCCCAGGTTGTTTGTTTCAGCAACATACTCCATTCAGCATTTTTTTCCTCCAGCTTCGTTGGTTCTGCGCTACGGAGATTACAAAGTAACTCATGGCGAAGATCGACCAGAGAAATGAAAACATCCAATGCATAAATAAAAGGATCGATAGTTTTTCCGCATTCCATTTTTGCAGCGGATTGTGTTTGTTCCTGCAACGACGATGTATCTTCAGGAGCCGGCTTGATGCGCATAAAATGGGGCTGGTTCGTATCATCTACAAACGGGGTGGCATAATCCACATTCAGCACCAGGAATTTCTTATCGTTATTGACTGTGTTTACGCCCCAAGCGCCAATGGCAAGGCAAATCAAAATGGTTAGCAATGCACGAAAAATCGATAGACCATAATCAAAGCAAATCCAGTAAATAATTTGAGCGGTATAAACGATTAACCTCCCAACGCCTATCCCCCAAATCACAATGGATAAAAATAGCATTTGAGTAAAAAAGACACTGGCTGGTGCTGGGTGATTTATAAATAATAGACCGGAGGCCAAATAAGTAATGACTAATACAGCAGGAACGATAAGGAAAATAAAATAATTTCTATCCAATTTATCTTGTTCTCGGCAAAAAATGAGTGTGGACAAAGCGCCGGCTATTACGCCCAACGCAACGGGCCACAAATTTTCATTCACAGCGGATGTCATGGTATGAGTAGCAATCATAAATACAATTCCGGCAAAGAAACTGAATACAAGAAGGAACATGGGCGTTACGCGTTGCGCAAACAGCATGAATTCAATGGAAATTTTGGCTCTCAGAATGCCATTAACGTTCGCAATATCCCCGCGAGAACGATAGGCTTTGATTACTTGTGAAAACGGTTGTTGATCGAACGTATAAGGATCCGGAACACCTTGCGGATACTGCTGATATAGCCACCCTAAACGCGCTTTCCAGTTTTGATCGTTAAGGGCGCTAGGTGGAGGTGCTGGTGACGGTTGCTTTTTCTGTGGAGATTGGTTTTTGTTAGGAGCAGATATTTCTGAGGATGATTGAAAATTTTCAATTACCATATTTTCATTATCAGTGTCATTTGACTCAAAATTAGCAGCTGCATTTGATTCTATTGGTTCTACAATATGAATGAGGCGATTAAAGGTAAATCCTTCTAAACGAAGAAATATCCCATAATTTAGCCAATTATGATTAAATTTAAATGACTCTGGGTTTCGCCAGCCATTGCCACGCCGGTCATTTAATGTTTCAACATGCGCACCACGTAAATCAATTACCGGCAGTTGCATCGGTAGGAATAATTCATAGCGATCCAGCCATCGTCTAAATTTTCCACTATATTTATAAAATATGCTTGGAACTCCATTAAATAGAGGTGGGGTTGGTAAAAGATTAATTTTTTCTGAAAATGATTTTTCAGCGCTTGGTAATAGAGAAGATATGTTGTTTCTAACTTCTTTCCTATTAGCGTTATGCAAATTTAGTTTTAAAGGGCGAATTGCTTTTAAGGTTGTATTTTTCCCGCTGCTGTCATAACGGTATGATTCAGAAAATTGGAATCGGATGTTTACACCATCCCGTATGGGTTCATCATCTTCCATTTGGATGAGGCCATTTTTATAAATATGAAAAGTAGCATTAAAAACGTAATCTGCATAAATGACGTGTGTTTTTGCGACCCAATACTCAGGTTTTTCTTCTGTAATTACAATTTCTTTAATGAGCTGTTTAATTCCGGCATTGTCGGATTCATGCGGAATCTCATAAATATGGAAAGGTCCTTGATCGCCCCATACACACTCGCAAAAGAAACGCAAATAATCTTTTACTTGATCAAGAGTCTCAAGTTTTAAATTTCCTTGTTGGCCGAGTTTATGATTGAGTTGATGAATCGGTGCGCTTTTACCACCCACTATTACAATTTCTTTAGTATCGGGATTCCAGAGACAATCGATCAAACCGCCTGCTATAACATGATTAATGGTTTTCTGCTCAACATAACAACGAATCCAGTAAAAATCAGGATAAAAAGATAGCTCATCAGAACAGTACGATACGATGACTTGTTTATGAAAACCGTACAATCGGTCAAGCTTGTTCTTTGCCCACTTTACGAAACGATTTCTTAATTTATCAGGCAAATTTTCACGATAAGAAATTAAAAGCCGCAACGGTTTTCGGAAAAATTCGCGAATACGCCCTGTCCAGTTTATAAGATTGGTATCACTATCTCCCAATTCGGTTTGCAGACGATGGATCCGCAACTCTTTTTGAATTACTGCATGTTTAAGTATGAGCTGGCATGTAGGACTGTTAAGGCACGCATTGAGAAAATTTTCTCTGCTAGATTGCAAGTCAGCAAAGCGGCGCCATTCTTTTATGGTAATTTTATGTACCAGTTTAATTGATTTAAAATTATCAATCCCTTTTTCAAGATCTCTCGATAAATATAGACTGCCACGCACATGGATACCGGAAAGATCCGCCTTCTTATGGATGGTTGGGTAGAATCTGACATCCCCTTCTGTTTTCAATCCCCTGAACTCTACATCTTCTTTAAAACATGCGTTGTCTTCTATAGAACAGAAACCGCTAATATGCATATTCCTAGCAGAAACAGTGGCATCGATTGTAGCCGTAAATTTAAAATAACCGCTGACTTCAGCGCCATCCAGCAGCACTTGTATGTTATCCGTATTACCTTTATTTTGATTGGCTTGTGTATCCGTTGAATTATTTTTTTCTTGAATTTCCGGGAACTTATCAATCGTAGAACTAAACTCTAAATTGCCTCCTACTTTTAGGCTCGGGGACTTCAGGTAATTTCTAAAATGAGCCGCTATCAAACAGGAACCATTAACGCACACATTTTTTGCAGAAACAGCAGCATCGATATCGCCATCAAATTTAAAATCACCTTTGACTTCAGTGCCGTCCAGTATTACTTGCTCACTACCTGCGTTATTTTTTAATGTCTTATGGATAGTGCAATCAAATTCAAAATCGCCACCTGTTTTTAGGTTTGAGAGTGCAAGGTTATTTCTAAAATGGGCCGTTATCGAACACAAACCACCTATGCCCATATTCGTGGCGGAAACATGACTTCCAATATCGCCTTGCAAAGTAAAATTACCTATTACTTCACTAGAATCCATTGTTAACTGGGATCCATTTGTCGTGTTATTCTCGCTGTAATTTTCAATAGAAATTGAGAAATCACCGCTCACTTTCATTGACCTCAGATCAACATTCTGCAGCAAATTTATTTTGCTTTTATCCTCAATATTCAGCCAAAAATTACTACCTATCGTTGCTGTAGCGAAAATCAATTGAACGCAATGTAAACCTCTCAAATCAGCCCAGCCTTCAATTCTTGCTCCAAGAAAATTCAATTCGCCACGAATAACAGCATTTGGCTGTTTAATATTACTTGATTGATTTTTTTTTATTTCCTGAAAAAATACTCCGCCCTTGATGCGGGCGCCTTGAAAAAAGACAGCTCTTTCAGAATCTCCCCAATAAATGCCGCCACAGCCCCAGAAATCGCCTTGCAGATTCAGATTCATTGCGTTGAATCTTCCTAGGAAAGATCCGCTTGTTGCTGGTATTGCAGAGTCAATCTCTCGTATGCCACGTACAATACAACTTCCGTCAATACTGGAATTTGAAAGATTTATTGCGTACTTGGTGTTGTTTTCCTCATCTGCCGGTGCAATCAGCCGACAACCATCGAGGTACAGTGAGCCAC
>SSFV01000022.1 GCA_008015565.1 Nitrosomonas sp.
GTAGTGGAAAGTATTTCTTCCAGGGACTCATATTTAAAATGGGCGTTTCTTCTTTTCTGAAACTTAAATAAGGTAATTGTTTTGATAAAAATTGCACCAATTTTCATAAATAAATCCGGCTTAATAAGCAACAAATGAAGTTATCGGCAAGCAAGAAGAAATTTTAAAGATGGTGCTGATAGCGGTGGATTGGATAAGGAAATACCCGAACTGGATACCTTGCTTAGAAACAGCGACAGTACTCGAACAACTCTCTCATAAAACATGCTTTCTATTATATGCGCTCTGTACTAGCAATTTTTGCTAGTACAGAGCTCTTCTTATCTATTATTAAACAAGAGTTGTTTTTAAAAATGTTACTTCCAAGGATTACAATGCTAAATCAGAGACTATGAGATGAGTCACACCGTTAATGCCAATTTCAAAATCAGCGGTTAAGTTACCATCTACGTTACATTGCAAAGAGTTGCTGGCAACGTCAAAACGCACTTGCCCGGCGGCAGTAAAAGCATTTCCTCCGATAAAACTGAACGCTTGATTTCCAGCTACGCCTGAATGGGCATCGAGTGTGGCTAGGTCAATGAGATCACCTTCTGTCCGGTTAAAATCGGTAATCACATCGTGAGAAATACCCACCCTAGATTCTAGTAAAGTATTAAAATCGAATATATCAGCGCCTAATCCGCCAGTCAGCATATCCGTTCCCAATTGTCCAACGAGTACATCATCGTTTTCACCGCCATCAAGGATATCATTGTCCCGTCCGCCGTAAAGAAGGTCATTGTTCATCCCGCCCCTCAGCAAATCCATACCGTTGTCGCCACCCAAGATATCGTTGCCGGTGCCGCCAAACAATTCATCATTACCGTTAAGGCCTAAAAGTGTGTCGTTACCAGCGCCACCATCAATGAGATTATTGCCACTATTACCAGAGATGACATTATCCAGAAAATTACCGGTGCCACTCAGATGGGTATTTCCTTGAAGAATTAACTGCTCTATATTTTCTCCCAAGGTGTAATTCACCGATGCATATACAGTGTCATAACCGTTGCTTCCATTGACTTCCACTGCAATATCTTGGACATTATCAACCACGTAAGTATCATTACCGGTGTAACCAGATAAGAGGTCGGCACCCGTGCCTCCATCGAGGTAATCATTGCCTTGATCGCCCAAAATTACATCATCGCCACCTGCACCAAATAAAGCTTCAGAGCCCCAGTTGCCAGTGATGTGGTTATTTAACTCATTACCATTTCCATCGATGCCCTCAGCTACAACCAGATCTTCCAAGCCAGCACCCAAGGTATAGCCATCAACCCAACTTCGAACGGTATCGACGCCGCCTGATATCGTGAGATTGGTTTCAATAGCCGTGTCACCGATGTCCGTAATGTAGTAGATGTCATTACCGTCGCCACCATACAGCGTATCAATACCGGCGCCATCAACCAGCGTGTCATCGCCGGCGTTACCGAACAGTTTATTATTGCCGCTATTTCCACTGATGTGATTGTTTCCGGCATTGCCTGTTCCATCGATATGGTCTGTTCCTGTCAAATATAACGCTTCGACATTGTTGCTAAAGCTCCAGCTCACTGAGCTGTATACTCTGTCACTGCTCGGCTCGTTATTATCTTCAATTACTTGGTCGCCAATATTATCAATGTAGAAAGTATCATCACCCAAACCTCCCCGCATTAAATCAGCTCCATCCCCCCCATCTATTACATCATCGCCTTCGTGACCTTCGAGGACATCATTACCAAGCTCCCCATACAACGAATCGAAGCCCGATCCACCATATAATGAATCATCATCGAAACCTCCATATAAGTTATCGTTGCCATCCCAACCATAAAGTGTATCCTCACCCTCATGGCCGTACAGCACGTCATGTCCGTCATAACCATCCAGGATATCGTGACCACCGTAACCATATATTTCATCATTTCCAAGTGTGCCATCCAGTACATCATTTCTATGTGTACCATGAATTTTTATCGCCATCATTTTCTCCTTACTTAAATTAAATCAAAAAATCTCCGAAAAAAATCGAAGTGAGAATAGGTTAAGTACAATGCACGAAAAAATATGTGATAAATCACACATATGAGACCCCTGCATAACTATGTTTCTGGAGGTTTTCTGTGTATGCATTAATCATAAAATCAGTTACTCAAAAATACCAAACCATCCAAAAAGCCAGTTATACAGGGATCTCCATATAGATGACATTTGGATAAAATGGATCGAAGTAAAGAAATGCAGGTTTTGAATTACAAAAATTGCAGTAGCGTTAAAATTAAATACGCTGCATCATATGGCTTGAGCTTTTTTGACCACTACCGTCTCGCCAAACTTCTTGGTACTTGCAGTCCAGGCTTTGGCATATTCTGATAGTGATTGAACGAATTTAAGGCGGTTCACTTGAACTTCCCTTACGACAGTATCGGTTAACTGGAATGCCCCCAACTTACAAATAACAGTGCTCTGACAAATTTCCTGCTATTGAAAACCACAGAACTTATATTCTCTACGATTCTAGAGATCGTTATGAGAAACGATGATATAAACATAGTAACAGTCAACCGTTATGCCGGTTAATGTATATAAGGCGGTAGATAAAGCAATCACTTTATCCGTCCCGTTGACAAAGTAGCTGATACGTAAGTTGTAAGTTTACCGCTTCAGTACTTTAGGATTAGAGATCAGGCTCCTCCTCTTTTAAGATCCTGAATTTCTCCAGCATCGTGCGCTGTTATTACCGGCTGAGGTTATCAGGAAGCATGATCTTTACAATAGAGATTAAACAAAGTTTCCATAATCTGAAAAGCCTCGGGGCTTGCCAAACTATAGTATATATACTTGCCTTTACGCTCTGTAGCGACTAGTTTTTCTTCACGCAATATGGTTAATTGCTGGGAAAGGGTAGGCTGGTGAATATCGAGCAGTTCTTCCAATTCCCCGACATTTCTCGTCCCCTGACTAAGCTCGCATAAAATCAGCAAACGATCCTCATTGGCCAGTATTTTCAATAAACCGCAAGCCTCAGCGGCGGATGAACGTAATGCCACGATATCATGTAAGACTGAATCTGTTTTCATAATCTGTTTTGTTTGACGTAAGAAGGTAGCCATATAATCCGAATAATATCATCGCTGACGAAAATGAAATTCTAATTTATTTTCATTCAACATGTCAGCAATCTGTTTTCACTCTTGCAAACAAAAATAATACAATTTCGAATAGCTTGGATAATGTCTTATACTTGGACTGTCACGAAATTACCGCAATGCGAGTCGAATTTAACAGTGATAAAACGCGTACCGGCAGAAGTTTCTCTTCCTTCAGTGTGTATCCGTGTCACTTCAGCCACCGCCTGTAAGTTAGGCGCATCGATTTTTATGATGTCATGCACCTCGATTTCCTGCTCAGTCAGAAACCTTATTCCAGTGGGCGACAAATCCTGAAATGTGCCTTGATAAGGTGCACCCGGCCAAAACAAGTAAAAAACAAATTCTCCTCGCACAGTGGTTCGAGTCGACACGCGCCGGGATGAGTCGAAATTTTCACTTTGCAGAGCAACTAACGGACTCGCGCATTCGAGGCAATTCTCGTTTTGGTAGGCATTTGTTTGCGTCTGATAGGGAGTCTTGCAAAAAAAACAATAATCAGTAATTACTGCTTGGTAACAATCCATTCCGGGCTGAAATGAATCATCAACATCCGGGTATTCTGCCGGGTCAATATTTGCTACGGCAGTTTTTCCGGAAGCTCGTGAAAAATTACTCATCGCAAATAACTCATCATAGTGTTTACGAGCTTTGGGATTTGAGAGTATCCGATAAGCTGCATCCAACAAAACCGGGTCTTGGCGTAAATCTTTTTTTAACACCTGATAACTTGCCTGAATGGCCGTCATAGGCGCATCCGGCTGAACTTGCAATATGCGATAAAAATTTCGTTGATTCAGTTTGGCTGTATACTCAGTCTGTTGCGTATCCAATTCAAAATCAAGGTCTAAGCCGAACGCTCCATGACTGAGTGTTCGTATATGATAGCGCTGCAATAGTTCGTAATCATAAGCCGCCCGTTTATGGGGATCTAGCAGTGTGTCATAGGCGATATCAAGCAAACTTTCATTCCAATTCGAATCACTTAACTCGGGATGAATCTTAAGTTTTTGCATCAATACCCGGTAATTCTCGCGAATAACCGCCATTGAAGCATCCGGCTGAACATGTAAAATCCGATAAAAATTACGCCGTTCAATCATATGATCCTTTAAAACTTAGAATTCCTTACCAAGGAGATCAAGAAGCAGCCAACCCGTATTCGCCATTTATCCCAATCTATTTTATTCAAAAATCTTTATTGCAAACTTTGCAACTCTAATCCGCCACCACATAATCCGGAACAAAAAATAGCGCCATCTCAATTTCTCATTAAATCACAATAATATCAGTGAATTATCAAGAATAATTCCGAAATGAACCGATATACTAAAAACATCTAACTATTTCTTGCACTTTACTGAGAAGATAAATATAATGAGAATCATTCTCATATAAAATTTAACTTTTTAAAAATATGGAAACTTTGATTCTTGCACAAACAAAGCTGAGAAATCTACAGCAACCTAATCTGCATGACTTAAGTAGACCGATTGACAGCAATAGCTTATTTAAGAATACTGACGTAATCTTTATTATGCATAATGGCGAGCAGTATTCTCTACGTCGTACCCGTAATGGCAAGTTAATTCTTAACAAGTAGTGGACTCCAAGCTTATCGTGTATATTTGTATATTGCAGTTAATTGCGAGCAGAATGGTAGGAAAACTATCATTAGCAACAATTTTCAATATTCATAAGTACAAAAAACAATCCGATACTTCGAAATGCAATTTATACATTCGACATCTGTTTTAGGAGAGCAAAAATGAAAGGCAATGTAGACATTATCCGTTTGCTGAATCAACAGCTACAACATGAGTTAACCGCCATTAATCAATATTTTCTCCATGCACGCATGTATAAAAACTGGGGGTTTAATAGCCTTGGCAAGCACGAATTTGATGAATCATGCGAAGAAATGAAACATGCCGACACATTAATTGAGCGTATATTATTTCTGGAAGGCCTTCCCAACTTGCAAGATCTCGGCAAACTCATGATTGGTGAAACTGCCGAGGAATGCGTTGCATGTGATTTAAAGCTAGAACATATTTCACGGGATACATTAGTTCGTGGGATCGCTGCATGCGAATCAGCGCAAGATTTTGTATCACGGGAAATATTTGAAAAAATTCTTGAAGACACCGAAGAACATATTGACTGGCTGGAGACTCAGCTTGAAGTTATGCAAAAAATCGGTATTCATAATTGGTTGCAAAGCCAAGTATAGTTTTTCCATTGCCGCCGGAGTTTGCTCCTCCTTCTTCGGCGGTACATTTAGCCAGCCAGCCTGCTTCCTTCAGGTCAGCCAGCCGTTTTTTTTACTTGCTGATGATTTGTAGGAGATCCGATTATGAAATTTATGAAAAAGCAGGTAGTTTCCAATATCGAATCTAATCCCGCCATTTCTCACTTTTCTTTCGCAGATTCTGCCCTTGTCGATGCTCTATTATCTTTTTGCCTGCACAAATTAGACAATTTACTCAATCGCATCAATGAGCACTTATTAATACGCGGGAAGGCCAGTCACGTTGAATGGAAGCTCAGTCACTCACGACGGAAAACCCCGTCGGCCTTGCAAACGGCTGGCAATAATCCTGGCGGTATTCATTGGGCACCATTAATCAAGGGCAAAACTCATAACATAAACTTCGCGTCGCACCCCTGTTGTTTGACAGGATATTCTGTGTTGTGCATTGGCGGACGTGCCAAGTTATATCCGCAATACAAGCAATTAATTGAAGATTCAGGCGGCAAGCTGTTGACGTTTCATGGCAACTCCAATGATCAGTTGGGAAGATTATCCCGGCTATTGGAGCAAACAGACATGATAATCTGCCCGATCGATTGTATCAATCATGAAGCTTTCCTGATTGTTAAGTATTATTGTCAATGTTCCAGCAAGCCCTGCATATTGCTGGATCGTTCAGAAACAAATACTTTTCGTGCAGGCGTTATTATGTTATCGCTACTCTGCTCAACAAATAATCTCCAACAGCATTCCGCTCACCGGTAATTTTCGAACTAAAATATGTGAAGTAAATCGTAACCTGTGGTAAAAATATAATACTTCACTTAGTTTGAAGTTAATATTTTCAATTGCGAATTAACCAATCTCCATGGAGAAAACACTATGTCAAAGAAATTAATTAAACTTAAACCGGTCTCTCTCGCTATTGGCACCGCTTTCGTGACTACGCTGGCAACCAGCCAACTTTCTGCCGATACCAGCGCTAATCCTTTTGCCATGAATGAACTATCGGGCGGTTACATGCAATTGGCTGATGCAAGCAGCGCCAGCAAACCCGATCAAGACGGCAAATCCGCTGACAAAAAACCGGAAAAAGAAGGCAAATGCGGTGAAGGCAAATGTGGCGGAAGCATGAAAAAGGATATGGAAGATAAAGGCGGCGAAAGCAAATCTGACAAACAAGATACTAAAAAGTAATTTAGCAAATATTATCCATGCATGGTGGTAAGCAATACCCTTTCCATGGCGCGGGTCTTGGTTTGCGAAAAGCATTGATGCGTGAATTCACAGACCAGACCGGCGAGCATATAAATTTCTGGGAAATAGCACCGGAAAATTGGATAAATGTAGGTGGATACTACGGTAACCAATTCCGCGCCCTTACCGAGAAATACCCATTTATTTGTCATGGCTTATCTTTATCGATCGGCGGTCCGGCTCCACTGGATGAAGCTTTTCTCGGGCGTCTGAAACGTTTTCTGGAAGTACATCGTATCCGTTATTACAGTGAGCATTTGAGTTACTGTAGCGATGACGGCCATTTATATGATTTGCTTCCGATTCCTTTCACTGAACAAGCTGTACGTTATGTTGCGGATCGTATTCGGCAAGTGCAGAATATCCTGGAGCAACGCATCGCGATCGAAAATGTCTCGTACTACGCAGCCCCCGGCATGGAAATGCAAGAAATAGAATTTCTCAATGCGGTATTGCAGGAAGCCGACTGCGATTTGCTGCTTGATGTCAATAACCTTTATGTGAACAGCATCAATCATCGCTACGATACCGGCTCCTTTCTACGTCAATTACCCGCCGAACGCATTCGTTACATTCATATCGCAGGGCATTATCAGGAAGCTCAAGACTTAATTGTGGATACGCATGGCGCCAATGTCATAGAACCCGTTTGGCAATTACTTGAAGAGTCCTATCAATCCTTTGGTGTTATGCCTACTTTACTGGAACGGGATTTTAATTTCCCCCCGTTAACGGAAATACTGCAAGAGGTGGATAGGATTCATATTTTACAGTCAAAATTCCGTGGCCCAGCTCGTGACCACATACAACACGGTTGACCGCCCGGATTTTGTGCGGCTGCAATATTCCTTTGCCGCACATATCCGTAACCCGGAAAAAAATCCATGCCCTGAAGCGATAGAAAACCGGCGCATGAAAATTTATCGTGAACTGCTTTATAACAACGTGGAAGATTTTATGGCCAGCACCTATCCGGTATTACGCCAAATCACGCCGGATGACCGTTGGCATAGCATGATCCGCGACTATTTTGCCAATCATTTGTCGCATACGCCATTGTTCACGGAAATGCCGCGCGAATTTCTAAAATATCTGGAACATGAACGCCGGCCACAGCCGGATGATCCCCCTTTTTTACTGGAGCTTGCTCATTATGAATGGGTTGAATTGGCACTATCCATTTTGGATGAGAAAGTCAATGAAACAACAATAAATAGCGATGGTGATTTGCTTGATGGCAATCTTGTGATTTCACCCCTCGCCTGGGCATTGAACTATCGTTTTCCCGTTCACAAAATAGGCCCTGATTTCCAGCCCAAGGATACCGGAGGCACACAAACCCATTTAGTGGTTTACCGCGATGCCGGTTTTGATATTCACTTTATCGAGATCAATGCAATAACCGCACGATTACTGCATCTGATTACTACGAATCCGGACAAAACCGGACGCACCTTATTGCAGCAAATTTCTATCGAACTGAACCATTCCAGGCCGGATATCGTTATGGATGGCGGTATGGAAATACTAAACAATCTTATAAGACGTAAAGTAATTCTAGGAACCCGTGTTTAGCGTTACGGCCTAATAATCAAAATCCGCAAACTTTTTCCTCACGACCCTGAATATTTTTTCCGGGACTGCTTAACTTGCCGGTTTGTTGGCAGTGCAGCTGATGAATCTACCGCCCAGCGCCAGAAAAACTCTATTTCTACCTGCGTGCTTGGCTGCGTAGAGCGCTTTATCGGCAGCATTGATCAATTGGCTTTCTTCCTTCATATCGGCTTCTTTGATGGCCACACCGATGCTGACAGAAATTTTAACCGGAACTTCTTCGATAGTTATTTGCTGCTTGTTAATGTGCTGGCGGATTCGTTCTGCAAAAAGAACCATCGACTTTGCATCGATATTGCCTTGATGGCAAATGATTAAAAATTCTTCACCGCCTAACCGGCAGAAAGTATCGCCTTTACGTGCAGTATCTTTCATCGATGCGGCAATCTGTTTGAGCACCTTATCACCCACCGCATGTCCATAGTTATCATTGATGCGCTTAAAGTGATCGATATCAACCAGCATTACTGCCAGCAATTGTTTTGACCGGACAGCATTACTCCAGGCTTCGGTCAATACTTCCATACCGGCACGCCGATTGGGCAATTCCGTCAACATATCCGTCGATGCGTAATGTTCCAGCTTACGGTTAGTCACAGCCAATTCGGCAGCAAAACGTTTTAGCTGTTCCCGGTCATGTTCCCAAGATTCCTGCAATTTGCGGTAATGCCAGGCAGCCCTTAGTCTGGCCCGGAAAGCACGTATGTTAACCGGTTTTGTCACATAATCATCCACGCCCGCATCAAAAGCCTTAATGACATCTTCTTCATCTTCCACGCTTGTCAGCATGATGATATAGATACCCTGTCCCCATTCAGTAGTACGCAAAGACTTTGTTAATTCCAGCCCGCTAACAACCGGCATCATCCAGTCAGTAATCACAATGTGCGGAGAGATTTCCATGGACAAAGATAACGCTTGCTGCCCATCGCTGGCAGTAAATAAGGTATGGCCGGGCGCATCAGCCAGTAGGCCCGTAAGAAAAACAAGGCTGGTTGGATCATCTTCCACCAACAAAATACGCAGCGGATTAGTATTGCAATCGGCATCTGGTTCCTGGCGGGGCGCGGCGGCATTCATCATCTTGAGAAATGGCGGAGGAAGTTCTGCCGCGGGTATCTTGAGCATCTTGCTCCACATCTGCCATTCGTGCATCACCTGATCGATCAACGTGCCAAATGATTCCGCATCCAAACCAATTTTTCCGCCCAGTAGCATTAGCTCAGAAATTCGCTCATTGCCTTGTGTTTCTTCCGAAACACCAAAATCAGCGCTCTTATTTCCCCAATAAAGCAAGTGCACAATCTGAAACGGGCGCGATCCTTCCGAAAAACCTGATTCATCCGGCATCTCATGGTAATAGATCGATTCGACAAAAATATGCGGCACGCCAAAAATAATCAGCATCGCCGCTGTCAATTCATTGTGATCCGTTTTTAAATGCTGCTGCTCCAGTGTTACTAGCGGCTTATCGGGCGATTGTGCAGCCAGCAAGTCACTGTATTTGTCGGGATAAATCGTAGCCAAAGCCAAACAACCAATATGAGCCATCAAACCACACGCAAACATCTCGTCTGGCGCCGATATACGTGTTGTTCTGGCCAGTTCCTGCATGGCAATCGCCATTAGCAACGAATGGGACCAGAATTGCTGGTAATCAAACTGTTTGCAAGCGCCATTATGGTACTGGTCAATCAATGAGAATCCCATAGCCAATTGCTTAACCGTACTTAACCCAACCCGGGATATTGCTTCGGGAACGGAGGTAATTGTACGCGTGGCTTGGTTAGCGGAATTGGCTTTTTGAAGCAGGCGGCCGGAAAGTGCGGGATCCGTTTGCACGAGCTTGGCAATTTCGCTCATCGTAACATCCTCTCGCCGGCATGCTTCCAGCAACGCCAATGCCACACCCTTTGGGCTTGGCAAAAGATTGCTAATTTTTAACTGATTTACATCAGCGATCTTCATCCTCTACTCCTGGAGATTAAATACCTCAATGCGTTACCCTCTTAGCAATCCACAATTTTCAGAGAACTACTGAGTGATAAACGGTTATCTCTGGATAGTAATTAATCTTTGATTCATTCGATTAAACTTCAGCCATCTCTATCATCAAGATTTTTCGATAATATCCTTAACTTCCTCTATGACAAGCTGATACTGTTGCCGCAACGATTGTTGCAATAATCTTGCATTAGCCATTTCCCCAGCCCTGCCATATTCTTCAAGTTGCCGCAATAGTTCAGACAACGCGTCTGCACCGACATTCACCGTACTGGACTTGAAAGAATGCGCAGCCCGGTACAAATTGCTTCCATCATCGTTTTGCATGGCTTGTTCAAGTTGTTCCATATATTTCTCAGACGAATCCAGAAAAATAAGCAAAAACTTCTGCAATAGCTTTCGCTCTCCGGACACATCAAAACTTCTGATTTGATCAAGTTGCGAGGGATTCAGTATGGGCATATTCATCATCCTAACTATTTTAGTTCTTTACAGTATTGCTGCATTAAAGCGTCGATGCAATGTAAATGGGGTATTCCATGTAAGAATTTTCCGATAACCGGAAAGTATTTCATAAGTCATAAGTCGATACAAATGTTTATAGAAAAGTGTGGTTATTAAGCTACATCATTGACGTAATATACATTTCAGGTCACCGCCATACATCCCGTGAGTATCTGTCGATAATAGTTCAATTATTGATAAACTTCTGTAGCAAAACGCAATAGCTGTGCGCTAAGCCTTAACCCGTTTTGTTTCGCAGCCGCAAGATTGGCTTCAAAAACCACTTTACCTTCACTGATAGCCATATTGATCATAACGCCCTGTTGGCAGCTGCCAGGGGTGTCTGCAATTGTCAATACCGGTTTTCCATTAAGCAACGCCAAAATAGCACCCAAATTATCGATAACAGAACGAGCAATAAAAACTGCCTGGCAACCCGTAAGCTCATACAAATCCGCTGGATATTTAACCACAACCTCCTGTTTGTTAACCTTTCTTTGGCGCAGATACTGCAAATTGGCACCAAACGGATCGTCGCCATAAATGCAATAGTCCAAAGACTGGCTCACTTGGTCCGGCCATTCGGTATAAGCAGCGAAATTGTACAAGAATGCTACTTTTAGCCGGTACTCGGAAGGTTGCTCAGCTTGCGCCTTCGGTAAATAGACCCAAATAAAGAAGCCACAGAACAGCAAGACTATCGAAAATTTCGCTGATGGGCGTTTTCTTGTGCGATGATCTGTAACTTGGCGCGTCATATCAAGAAAATTTCAGAAACGGTAATCCAACCGCAATCGCACCGTCCGGCCTGGCTGAACAAAACTATTTTGCCAATTGATATCTGAGGCCGGATGTTGATAGTTTTCTTTAAACAGATTATAGATGCTGAGCGATGCTTCCAATCCCTTTACCCAACGCACATCCGTTACAAGATTAAGATTGGAGAGAACATACTCATCCGTATGCGAACCATCAAGCGTTTTACGCTTACCAAAATATTGCAATTCATACCCAGCTCGCAAACCTTTCATCAACGGAATCGGAATGGAAACATTCAATTTTCCCAAATGGTAAGGAGAATTGGGTAAATGCGCATCCTGCTGTTCGGCGTTTTGAATACCATAACTGCTACGCAGTCGTACCCCGCTATCCCAGGTTTTATCCAGTGACAGCTCTACACCTCTGGCTAACACTTTTTCCGATGACTGCTGATACTGAGTCAACGTAGATAATGGATCAATCCCTAAGGTAATCAAATTATGCATATCCCATGCATAGGCGATAGCACGTAGATTCATATCCGGTTGGGGGCGATAATCTGTAACCA
>SSFV01000072.1 GCA_008015565.1 Nitrosomonas sp.
CATCCCTGATAGTATTCTGGATTTTCTGTTTTGCAGCGTCGGCAATCAGGAACCAGCGAAAACTCTCCATCTTTGGCTTGCCTGTAAATATCATCAGAAGCTGAGGGTAAAAGCTTTCCGATGCAGAGTCGTAGATAACAATGATGGTGCTTTTCAATTTTGGAAGATATGGCAGCGTTTTCGCCATTGAAGTGACGATCACATGCTAGACATTTTGAACCTCGCTTCATTATCTCTTCATGAAAAAACCGGTTCCTGAGCGCACCTTCAGCGAACAGCTTCCAGGGTATTTCAAATGCTTGAAAAATTGGCAAAACATGACGTTTGCGCACTTTGGGAACAAGAAACAAAGGAATAAACTTTTTTCTTTTTGATTTTGGCTTTTTCACAATGCTTTCTCCCTAATAAGTCGAATTTTTTTAAAGTCTGAATGCTGGTCTAAATTTCAGGGTCATAATCGGTTGTTTCCTTGTTTTTAATTGTGCGTTGTATTCTGAGTTTTTCTTGCTCGTAGAGCTTCCTGATTTCATCCTGGCGCTCAATATTTTTGTAATGCTTGTTCATGCCGCCAAAAAGATCGGCTGGCTCTTTAATTTGTTTCTGGCGTAAATCCTTGAATTGTGTCTGGAGCTTCCTGCGCTCGGTGAGTTGCTTGGCGACCAGATTTTCTTTTTCTTCCTTATCCCGCAGAGAGACTTTTTGGGTTTCTTTCTCATTTTTGGCGCAGGTTCTTTGATATGCGCCGGTTAATCTATCCCAGAGTCCCTGGAATCCTTTTCGCAATCTGGCAGAGCGTTCTTGTTCCTCAGCTTTCCAGCGACTTTCGTGCATCTGCTTTTGGTCTGTGCGGGCTTGGCGATGCTGATGCGTCATTGCCTTCTTGGCGTGAAAAAGCGGTTGCAGTTCCTGCTTGTGCTTGAGATTCAATTCATTGCTGTAGCCCTTGAATTGTTGGGTCAACCGACCGGAAATCTTGTTTTTAGCTTCTTCAACCGAAGGTAATTGCTGGGCATCGCCCAGCTTTTTCGTCAAATCAGCTTTTTTGACGCCGATCTGGCGGGATAATGAGTAAACTTCGCCATAAAGGTCTACCGCGACATATCCGCGCTTATCTCCTCGCGCCAGGTAGTAGCCTCTATCCTGCAAAGCATGTTCAAAGGCTTTGCGACTATCGGAGATCAGCCAGCTTTCTTGTAAAGCAGCTTTGATAATTTTTGGATTTTGACCGGTGCGCAGGGCCTGCTGCCATTCCTGCCGGGTGTAATTGAGGGGGTTTTTCTGATTTTTATCGATGAACCCTTTGGGCATATCCCAGTTGTTTTCGAGGTAAAGCTGTTTGGAAACATCCATCAGCTTATTTTTATAATGAGATAAATGGACAGCCTTCATTTCGTCGGTCTTAATGCGCGACCAAACGCAATGGGCATGGCGTCTGCCTTCCTTTTCATGAAAAACGACGACACGAGGCTGGTTTTCAAGACCCAACTTGTTTTCAATACGACCCAGCGCATCCTCGAATTTATCGATGGGCACATTCTCAGTCTCAGGCGGATTGAGGCTTACTGAGAACAGGAATTTGGTGCAGCGCGTACCCCGGCTCATGGCATAAGCTTCATGAAGAGCGCCATCAACATCATCGGCCATGAAGCCGCGAATTTCATGCAGCTCCACATGCTCATTTTCTTCTGTTTTGTTGAGGTGGGCGGCAAGTTGCAGGGAGCCACCCCGTTGTGATGCCTTCAAGATCATCTTAATCAGCTTTCAAACCGAGTGCCTGTATCAATTGGCGTCGAATCCAGGTAGCGGAATAGCAGGCCTCATGGAGTTGCTTTTCGGTATAGGGGGTGACAGGTAACGTTCCAGAATTTACTGCTTTCGCTAGTTGATTAATATTATTGGGAATTCTGGACTGCCCTAACATTCCCAAAATTTGTGAAAGAGCCTGTTCATCTTTGACGGGGAAACGCCCTTTGGTTCTGTTAACCGGAGCGTTTCCGTCAAATATGCGTGAGCGTATATATTCGGCCAGAGAAGTGCCCTGAGCCAGTTGATCTAATTTCTGCCGCTCCTCTTTGGTTAGGCGAATTGAGAATGGGGGGAGGGGTTTTCTCCTATTAAATTTATCCTTAATGCTTGCCATTTTACACACCATCTAAAACTGGCCGTCAGAATACAATTAAAGCAAAAACCTCCTACTTTCTGTAGGTTATATGCTAATATGTCGTTCTGAAAGGCCGATTGCGGAAAACAGCAGGTTAAGATGGTTGTGCACTCTCGCAACCATTTTGTCCTTGCGAAGGGCAATATTATGTCCAAGGGCAAGGTCAGAGCGAGCCACCGAAACCGAATAAAACAAGCACTTAGAGAATTAAATCCTAAGTGCTTTTTGCATATAGAGCTTCATGTTTATATCGTGTTGGAAATTTATAGAAATACTTAGTAATGCTTCTGGTTGGGGTCCTGGACATTGTGACTAGTTTGTCACGGGTTTTGCTTTTATTTCAATGTGGCAGATTTGAAATTTCCAATATTGCTTAGATAACGATAAATTGCCTTTCTTTTGTTTGAGCCGCAATCCGTGATTCTGTTTGTTGTGCCAATTTGTCTATTTCTGTTAGTAAAAACCAGTGCGCATGGCAGTAAGAGGTGCCGATTTGAGCGCACTGGATAAATTCAGTCACCAGAAAATGGCTGAACTGATGACTGAGAAGAGGCTAGAAATGTAACAATTTTAATAACGATTGAATTATCTTTTCGTTGACATTGTTAATCTGGAGCTATGATTATTTCTGGTGTGTTAGCAACAAATAGAATTATCCGGTTCTGTAGCAAATAAATTGTTTGCTTTGAAGCGCATTGAATTGTCACTTTATTCATTGCGCAGTTGTCGCGGCGGATTTACGCGATAACTGTATTGTTTGGTTTTATTTCCTTGCCAAGCGCATTTGTAGGCGGCAAGCTTCCTTGGTCCGTGCAGGATTGCCATTTGTCTGTTTGGATAGCGTAGGACAGTCACTCTGGTATTTACATAATGAAATGACAGCGCGGTGACGATCTGTTGGGATTTGTAGTTTCAAGCCTTCAAAGCTAACGCAGTTATCGTGACCTACGACGCATTCATGCTGCTCACAGAGGATGCCGGCAAGCTGTCTAACGATCCAGAGCCGAAAAGCACTGACTTTCCCGTTTGCCTGCTGCTTAAATTCGGCATTGAAGGCAGGTACATAGATTTCTTTCAAGTATCGATTGGCTGCAGCCATATGGGTAATACCGGTCAGCGCCAGTTCCTTTGCCGCCTGCTTCTGGTGTGTGCCAGTAATGACTGCCGCGATCCGAGTAAAACAATGCAAACAACCCCCGTTCCTCAATGACTTCTTGTAAACCCTGAAAGCTGCTGGCGGTACCTTCCTCCTTAGCGAAGAACATCGAGTAATGCTCACTCGTGACGTCATCCATCGTGACGATCAAATCCATTGCTCTCCAGCAATCTATTCATGCGTACTACCATCTCGATGAATCATCATTCCTGCCAGCAGTGCATCCAGACCATCCTCGTTATGTCGGTTCATATAGCGCCGGAATGTACGATCACAAAATCCTAATAACAGTACAGTGCCGCTTCCTTCTGCGTCAAACTTTTCCTTAGATAGCATAGCTTTCATACGCATCTTCAAATCACATCTTCCTGGTATTCTGTAGCCAGTTCGTTCGTTTCATCTAAAATCCTCCTCGGATTTCTTATAAAACCGGACAGATCAAGTGCTACAAACCAGGACAGTTTATTTACTCGCTACAATCTACTATCAGTAGATGGTAGTTTGGTAGAATTCTGCTAAAATGGACAATTCGATAAAAAGTGTCAAGCAAGGAAAAGTTGTCATGGCTTATGTAGTAACTGAAAATTGCATTAAATGTAAATATACCGATTGTGTCGATGTATGTCCGGTAGATTGTTTTCGTGAGGGTCCGAATTTTTTAGTTATTGACCCGGATGAATGTATCGATTGCACATTATGTGTTGCAGAGTGTCCTGTGGAAGCAATTTATGCTGAGGATGATGTGCCGGATGAACAAACCCATTTTATTGATCTGAATGCCGAATTATCAAAAAAATGGCGGCCGATTATCGAGAAAAAAGATGCATTGCCAGATGCGGATGAGTGGGCGAGTGTTAAAGATAAATTGGATCATTTACAACGCTAAGCTGCAATGGCGGTAATCCAGATACCGCATGTATGGTTTTTCACAATTTCTTCAAATTTCCTTTAGTGAAGCTTTAAGGCGCATAAATGCCGGTGCTACGGTTATTACACCTAACCGTAGGCTGGCATTGGTGCTTAAAGGAAAAATTAATCAAGCGCAAATCTATCAACAAGCGCTAGTCTGGCATTCTTTTGATGTTTTGCCATTTACGGCGCTCATTGAGCGTATTTACTTTGATACGCTTTATTCTGAGCAAGCTTCAAAATTCCCTTTGTTATTGACAGAAAGTCAGGAGCAGGCACTGTGGGAATCAATAATCCAATCGTCTGAATCAGGTAAGCCACTACTACGCGTCTCCGAAACAGCGCAGGCGGTTCGGGAAGCATGGCGATTGGCGCATGCATGGCAATTGATTGGTGAAATTGAAAAATACTATCCGAATGACGATGGCAAGGCATTCTTGGATTGGACAAGCTGTTATCGCAGCATAACAGAGAGTAACGGGCAAACAGATCAAGCGCGTATTTGTGATGTAATCACAGAACAATACGCCGCCCTAGCGGTAAAAAAACCGTCTGCTGTAGTCTGCTATGGTTTTAACATTTTTACGCCACAGCAGATCGCTTTCTTAAATAATCTGATTGCTACTGGTTGTGGGGTAGTAACTGCCGGGCCGGAATTTAACCGCCCACAATCATTAAATATTGCTCAACGTGCTGAATATACGAGTCGTGACGAGGAAATATACCACGCAGCCGCATGGGCACGTATTAGAATTGAAGCGGATCCTGCTGCCCGTGTTGGTATCGTAGTACCGGCATTGGCAGATTATCGCAGTAAGCTGACGCGCATTTTTCAGGCAGTCATGTATCCGGATATCAAGCTTGCTTTGCCGGGCGGTGTGCATCCGGTCATACCGTTTAATGTGTCATTGGGCTCGGCATTAACGTCCTACCCAGTGATCAATGCGGCATTACTCGTATTGACGCTCCTGCATCGAGAAGTCGAATTTAACCGGGTGAGTCACTGGTTACGTTCCCCATTTCTAGCAGGGAGTGAAACGGAAATGGGGCAGCGTGCAATGTTGGATGCATGTATCCGCCGCGACGCTGAGCCTTTCGTTGATCTTGACCGGTTGATAACGCTTATACAGCAAGCCAATCCCCAGGTAAGTTGCCCAATTCTGTTACAGCGGTTATCCGCGTTAGCTGAATTGCGGCAGACACGGCTGCCGCGATCGGGAAGCCATGCTATTTTGGCCAGATCTATTTCAGAAATAATGCAGACTATCGGTTTTCCCGGGGAACGCAGCCTCGATTCCACGGAATATCAGGTAGTTAAGAAATGGCAAGCATTGCTGGCAGACTTTACAACACTCGATCATGTCATGGCAGTCACTAGCTATGAAAACGCTGTCATCCGCTTAAAATTTATGGCCAGCGAAACGTTATTCCAGCCTGAGACACCTGATGTGCCCATCCAGATACTCGGTGTATTGGAAGCGGCTGGGATGGATTTCGATCATCTTTGGGTGATGGGGTTATCGGATGAACAGTGGCCTTTACGCACCCGTCCTAATCCGTTTTTGCCACTTGAATTGCAGCGTAGGGCTAAATTACCTTTCGCTACGACAGGAGCATCGCTCGCGTTCTGCCGGCAACTGATGAAAGAATGGTTGTCTGGATCAAAAGAAGTGATTTTGAGCAATCCGAAGTTTAGTGATAATGGCGATGGGCATGAGTTGAAACCCAGCGCGCTGATCAAATCGATTGCGGAAAATAAGCCGGTGTTGGCAGAGATTATGCGACATGGTGATCTAGTCAGGCAAACATCCGATTTACAGCAATTAGTGGATAACAAAGCACCATCACTGGATAGCGATGAGGCAAGAAAAAATGTCAAAGGCGGCACGTCTGTTATAAAGGATTATGCCGCGTGTCCATTTCGCGCTTGGGCTAAACACAGGTTACAAATAGTGAGCTTAGAACAACCGCATAGCGGCCTGAATGCAAAGGAAAGAGGTTCATTGACACACCAGGTATTAGCATTGCTATGGCGGCAATTGAAAACTAAAGAAGCGCTCGACGCTATCACCGGCGATGAACTCGAAAGTATGCTGGAAGCTATTACACACCGTGCCGTGTTACAAATGCAGCAGTATAAGCCCGCAGCACTTTCCGGCCGTCTTGCCCAGATCGAACAGCGGCGGTTAGTACGCTTGATGCACGAATGGTTGCATGAAGAGAGAAAAAGGGGGAATTTTGCGGTAGTCGCGATTGAAGAGAAGCGCTTCATTCAAATCGCCAACTTGGAATTGAAAGCCCGCTTGGACCGGGTGGATGAACTGGAAGGCGGACAGCATATCGTAATTGATTACAAAACCAGTAAGCAACCGGTTCAAGCCATGACCGGTGAACGTCCTGATGAGCCGCAACTTCCACTGTATCTGGTCATGACAGAAGTGGAACAGCAGGCCGCCGGCGCTGCATTTGCTTTCATTAAACGCGGTGGAATGGGATTCGCCGCAATAACGCAGGAAGCGGATTTGCTGCCAGGTGTAAAGGATTTTAAGCAATTAAACGGCAGTAATCAATTTGGCACGTGGAAGCAATTGATTGAGACTTGGCGGCATAATCTGACAAATTTGGCTGCAGGTTTTTCAAGCGGCGAGGCAAGCGTTGCGCCTAAGCATTTTCCGGTTACTTGTAACTACTGCGATTTGCAATTGTTTTGCCGGATTCATGAGCGTGCTCGCAAGGATTCAGCAGGGCAGGGCGATGAAAATGACTGATACATTAACCACGCCTGATTTGACGGAACGAAACCGTGCACTGGATATCGCACAATCATTCATTGTTCAGGCACCGGCCGGATCCGGCAAGACCAGTCTGCTGATTCAGCGTTATCTCAATTTGCTGGCCTGCGTGGATGCACCGGAAGAAATCATAGCGATTACCTTTACACGGAAAGCCGCAGCGGAAATGCGCGCACGTATTTTGACCGCCTTGGAAGCGGGAAGAAAAACTGTTGTTGATCGTGAAATAACCAGCTACGAAAAGCTGAATTATGACTTGGCACAATCTGCTTTGCATTGCGATCAGCAGGCTGGCTGGCATATTTTAGACAACCCGGAGCGGTTGCGAATCCAGACCATCGATTTTTTTTGTGCTGCGTTGACGCGGCAAATGCCAATATTGACTAAATTTGGCGCGCAACCGGAGATCATTGAAGATGCGGCTGATTTCTATCGTGAGGCAGCACGCTCCACCTTAAAAATGATTGAGCATGATCATGCAATTGCCCATGATGTAGAACGATTGCTAGAATATTTGGATAATGATGCGGCACGCATCGAAACCCTGCTTGCCGAGATGCTGGCAAAGCGGGATCATTGGCTACGTCATACCCATGGTAGAACTCGAGAAGAGCTCGAGGCTGCACTGCAAAATTCACGCGGCGATGCGGTACGCCATGTTTCTCAATCGCTACCGGCGATTGTAAGTACTGAATTGCTGGAATTACTGCACTATGCAGCGGCAAATCTGATCGCTGCTGGAAAATCATCTGAAATTATATGCTGTGAGCAGCTAGAGACACTGACAGCAGCGCACGTTGAGCATTGGTGCGGAATTGCTGAATTATTACTGACTGAAAGCGGCAGTTGGCGCAAAAGAATTTCGCATGACGAAGGATTTCCGCCTGGCAATAATAAGATTGAAAAAGAAGCAGCCAAAACATGGAAGAATCGCTTGAAAGCATTAATCGATGCGCTCAGTGCAGAGGAAACTTTCCAGCAAGCGTTACAAATGATGCGCCGGCTCCCGCCACCGGATTACTCCGATAAGCAATGGGAAATATTGGGCGCCATAACCCGGCTGTTACCTTATGCGGTGGCGCAACTTAAGGTTGTTTTCCAGATTTACGGCAAGGTCGATTTTTCTGAAATTGCGCAACGTGCGCTATGGGCGCTCGGAGATCCCGAATCACCGACAGATCTGGCTTTGGCACTCGATTACCGCATCAAACATATCATGATTGACGAATTCCAGGATACGTCAATCAGTCAGTTCAAATTATTGGAAAAACTCGTTGCTGGCTGGAATGCTGGAGATGGGCGCAGCTTATTTGTAGTAGGTGACCCGATGCAATCGATTTACCGTTTCCGCGAGGCGGAAGTGGGGCTTTTTTTGAAAGCGCGCAGTATGGGTGTTGGCGATATTGTTTTGCAGCCAATCACCCTCAGGGCAAATTTCCGCTCGCAGCAAGGAATTATCGATTGGGTTAATGAAGCATTCGCACGAATCATGCCTGCCCGCGAAGATTTTGCAACCGGTGCCGTGGCCTATACCGGTTCACAGGCGACACATCCTGCACTGGCAGGCAAGGCAGTTGAAATACATCCTTTTTTTGACAGAGACGATATAGCAGAAGCTCAACGGATCGTCGAAATTATCGCGCAAACCCGACGCGATTATCCAACGGATACGATTGCAATTTTAGTGCGCAATCGCAGTCACTTAAATGAAATTGTGCCGGTAATCAAGAACGCCGGTTTCCGGTTTCACGCCGTGGATATCGATTTGTTGCGTCACAAACCTGCCGTTCACGACTTGCTGATCCTGACTCGCGCATTGATTAATCTGGCTGATGATATAGCCTGGTTTTCAGTGTTACGCGCACCGTGGTGCGGGCTTTTGCTCGCCGATATCACAATGCTGGCAAGTATCAGGCAAAAAGATAGCGAAAGCGGCGGAATTGCGAGAAAAATGACATTGTGGGAATCGATAATCGATGAACAGTACTGGGAAGGTATTTCGATCGATGCTGCGGCACGTTTACGTAAGCTGCGCGAAATATTGCAGCCTTACATAAATTTCCGCCAACGCCAGCCGCTGCGGCTTACC
>SSFV01000103.1 GCA_008015565.1 Nitrosomonas sp.
GCACTACAGTGGCTTAAACGTTATGGTGATCCCTATGCCATCAGTATCGTTGATATTGATGGAAAAGTTGGAATCGATTATGGCGTTTACGGCGTACCGGAAACCTATGTCATTGATAAAAAAGGTATCATTAGGCATAAACAAATCGGACCGGTCACAGTGGATTCATTGGAAAAAACTATTATTCCTCTTATCAAAGAATTGCAGCAGCAAGCATAGAATTAAAGTATTTCTATAATAAAGGTTAGCCTTGTCATGATATATCAATTAAATGGCGTAATGAAAGTAACTAAGTTATTGCTTTTGTTACTGTTATTGATGACTCCATTAGCAGGATGGTCAAAAGAAGCTATACCGGTTGCCGAAGATCCTGAGGTAGAAAAAAGAATGCTGGCATTAACGATGGATTTACGTTGCCTGGTTTGTCAAAATGAACCCATATCAGACTCCCGCGCAGAATTTTCAAATGATATTCGCCGTGAAATCCGAGAACAGATCAAAGCCAATAAATCAGATGAAGAAATTGTTCAATTTCTGGTTGATCGATATGGAGATTTTATTCTTTATAACCCTCCTATGAAATCAACAACCATCCTGCTATGGTTTGGTCCAATTGTTTTATTTGTTATTGCACTCGGAGCATTGATTGTTCATTTAAGGCGCCGTCGTGTTCAAGTTGAAGAAGTAGTACTTTCACCGGAGCAACTTGCACAAGCGGAAGCATTACTGAACGAAGAAAAAAAAGGTAAAAAGGTATGACAGCTTTTTGGATAATTTCTGGTATTTTCATTGTAGCAGCATTACTATTTATCATTCCCACGCTATTACGTAATAAAGACAATGAGCTGGCAAATCTTGAGCACGATGCTGTCAATATTACAGTATATCGCGATCAAATTGCTGAACTCGATAGAGACTTGGAAAATGATATATTAAGCCAGGAGCAATACAACAAAAGTAAGCAAGAATTGCAGCAACGCATGTTGCAAGATGTAAGCGGGCCAGAACAATTAACACTAAGTAAGAATAAGAAGTTTCAAAATATTGCATTAGCTGCGATTTTGACGCTGGGATTTCCGCTTGCTGCCATTTTTTTGTATTTGAATATCGGTGACACGCGTGGATTATTGCCACAAGCGCAACTAGCCAGCGTCACACAAATGGATAGAAGTGGTGGCGCTGGCGATGATACGAATGGTCATGATTTTTCTGAGGCACTGGAAAATCTTATTGCAAGGTTGAGCAGTAATCCCGAAGATGTGGAAGGATGGCTTATGTTGGCACGTACCTATACAGCTATGGAACGTTTTACAGAAGCCAGTAATACTTACGCCAAACTTGCTGAGTTAGTACCCAATAATCCACAAATACTTAGCGATTACGCACGTGCACTAGGCCTTAAGAATCAAGGAAGACTCGCTGGAAAACCCACGGAGTTACTCTACGATGCATTAAAGATTGACCCGGAATTTCCACCGGCATTGGCATTAGCCGGTCATGCGGAATTTGAACAGGAAAATTATATGGCAGCCTCTGCGCACTGGGAAAAACTGTTGACTACCATTCCTGATGATTCACCCTTAGCGAAATCTGTTAAAGATAGTATAGCTGAGGCCAAGTTATTGGCACATGGTGCAGGCAATGTACAAGTGGCGGAGAAGCCAGTTGTTCACACAACATCCGAAGCCAAAAATGATTCAACGACGGAAACGGACCGCTCGCCCGTGGTTTCTGAAACCAAGCTAGCCCAGACTAGTTCCGCTACCCCGGTTAATTCATCATCAGTATCTGGCCATGTAGCCCTAAAACCAGAATTGGCTTCTAAAGCATCTGCCAATGACACATTATTCATTTATGCGCGCGCTAAAACCGGTCCTAAAGTACCGTTGGCGATTTTGCGCTTGAAGGTAAGCGACTTGCCGGCATCATTTACATTAACCGATGATATGGCGATGATGCCAACGATGAAAATGTCAAGTTTTCCGGAAATTGTAATTGAAGCCAGAATTTCCAAGTCTGGTCAGGCCGTTCCTGCAAGTGGTGATTTGCAAGGATTTAGTGAGCCGGTCAAACTGGGATACAATGACATTTCAATTGTAATTGATCGGCAAATTCCTTAATTAAATCATGGTAAAACTTGATCACGCTGTAGACAACTTTGTATTACCGGCAACAGGAGGGAGCGATTTTTCCTTAGCAGGCTACTTGGGAAAAACAATAGTTATTTATTTTTATCCCAAAGATGATACACCCGGCTGTACTACGGAAGGTCAGGATTTTCGTGATCATTATTTAGCATTTTCGGAGAAAAATTGTATTATTGTTGGCGTTTCACGTGATTCACTCGACTCACATGAGAAGTTTAAGGAAAAAATGCAATTTCCGTTTGACCTGCTTAGCGATACAGATGAAAAAGTTTGCAATTTATTTGATGTGATGAAATTGAAAAATATGTACGGCAAGCAAGTTCGTGGCATCGAACGCAGTACCTTCGTGATTGATGAGCAAGGAATCCTCAGGAAAGAATGGCGCGGTGTAAAAGTGCCTGGCCATGTGCAAGAAGTTCTAGAATTTGTTTCTACGATGGATAGTGAGTAATAGAGTAAATTGATTTTCGTCCGCGAGCTGGCGCGATGGCTCTGTTTTGAAATAATTTGCAACATTGACAAATTTACTAAAATTCAGACAATTACCTCGTCAACCCCGCGTACAACACCGGCAATTTCTCCGGCAATCGTTCCACGTGATCCACCACCAAATAATTGCGTTCGCCGAAAATCCTTGATACATATTGATCCGCACGCGGGTCGAGGCTCATGCAGTAGGTGATGATGCCGGATCTGCCAGCCTCCTCCACAGCTTTTTTGGTGTCGTGGCGAAGGTATTGCGGATCGCGCACATCAACATCGGCTGGTTCGCCGTCCGTGATCACCAGTAGCAGTTTTTTCGCAGATTTTTGCAATTTGAGGTAATGTGAAGCGTGACGCATGGCCGCACCCATGCGAGTTGACAGTTGTCCGCTCATGCCAGCCAGCCTGGCTTTTGGGATTTCGTCGTATGGTTGATCAAAATCCTTAAAACGGTAATATTCCACATCATGACGGCCGTCGGAACAGAAGCCATGAATCGCAAATGGATCGCCAATTTTGTTAATGGCGTTGGCCAGTAATACCGTTGCCTGGCGCGTCAGATCCAACACGGAATAATCATGTCCCGAGACTTTTTCGTTGGTCGATTCGGATAAATCCAACAGCACTAGCACCGAAATGTCGCGCACCTTGCGCACCGAGCGCATCATAATTCGCGGATCAGGTTGCATACCCATACGGATATCGATCATCGAACGGATCGCGGCGTTGATATTGATTTCGTCGCCGTCTTCCAGTTTACGGATGCGGCGTGTTCCTTGTGGTTGCATCGCATCGAGCAAAAATTTCATGCGTGCGATTTCACGTTTGTATTGATTGGCAATGTCGTCGATGCATTGCATATCGCCGAGCTTGGCGCGCTTTTCCTGCACCGTGGCCCAATCGGGGCGCTCCAATTGAATCTGGTAATCCCATTCGGAATAATGGTAGGGCGCTGAAACAGGTTCTTTTCCTTCCATTTGATTGTACGAAACGCCCATATCTTCGTATGGGAAGAATTCGCTGCCCATCACCCAAATTTCTTGTGCATCGTCTCCGGCAGTTTCGACGTCGATTTCATTGGCGAATTCCATTACATTGACGTATTTGCGAACTTGCTTCGGCGCATCATAGCCAGCCGAAATCGATTTGTTGAAATCAAATTCCTCGAATTCCCAAAAATAACGATTGTCATCACGGTAAGGCGCATTCAGTATATCGGTACGTGGATTGTATGGAATCTTTTTATCCATAAAATCGTGTGCGAGTTGCACGCCGATATCCCATGAGATTTTATGGCTATGCAGATTATCTTGCGCAGCTTTAAACAGCTTGCGTCCTTTAGTAATCCACGGATCATTGTCTTTATAATCCGGATCGAGCAACGCGCGTGCCAAGCGGTTGAGATAATCACCCATGGTGGCATTCATATCCGGAGTGGCGTCATGTAATGCTGACCAGGTTTTGCGCAAGCCGGGAAAGCGTCGGATCGACAATTCTTCGATGCGTGCATCTTCAATAACAGCGATTACGGCCATTTGCATCGGATTTAATGCTTCCGCGGAAATTCGTTCTCTGGTTTCCACCAGATGTGCAGCAGCATGCGCGGCAGCGGCACGGTATACTTCCGTTGCGGAGATATCGCCATGACTGTCATAGGCGTCTGGTAGATGGATAAAATAGTTTTCAATAAACGGTTTATAGCCTTCGCGTGATTCAAAATCACCGGAAGTGGGCTTCATGAAAAAATCCCGGCCCCACAGCGCGCGTAAATACATATTGATGCGGCGCTGTATATCGACAAACAATGTACCTTTCCGCTCTTTTTGTAAAACCGCGAGCGATTCCTTGGATTCCAACCCGAAATACTTGATTTGTTCTTCGTAATCAGTTCGGTGGGCGTGCGCCCCCCACATTGCCCAGCGGCGCAAGCCGCCCAGTGTGAGCTGCCCAAACAAGATATCCAGTTTGCTAAGCATTGGACGAATACCTCGTGGTGCTTGCGCAATGAGATTATTCAGGAATTGCAGGTAATTCTGGAACAGATGCGCATCACCTAGACGTTTTGCAGCGGTCGGCGAGGTTGCCAGAACCAGCTCAATGACCGCGCCTGAAGTTCTCGAAGCCAGTGAAAGTACGGAAGTTGCCAAATCGCCAATAATATCTTCACCGATTTCCTTGGCGACGAGGGGAATTTCATCGATCCAACAATCGACAACACTGCGTCCGCGTCCCAGGCCGTGGATGGCTGAAGCACCCTTTAAATAATTATCCAAGCCGCGCGGCGAAAATACTTTAACCGCTTCCGGCCAAGCATGATGGAGCAATTCAATCGATTCTGGTTGCAGATCTTCAAGTAATTCTTTGTAATCGTCTAAATTGACACTCATGGCAGCACCTGTTTAGTGAGTTTGAACAATCAAAACTGACAATGACCTAACGGGTTAGTTGAAAAAAGTACTGACCGCCGCATCCAGTGCGTCGCGCATATCCGGATCGTCGGTGATAGGCCGCACCAAGGCTACACGGCAGGCGGCATGCGCATCTACTTTTTTGGCGATGAGACTACCGGCGTAAATCAGCATCCGCGTCGAAATACCTTCATCCAAACCGTGACCTTTCAAATTGCGGGCACGTTCGGCGATCGATACCAGTTTTTCAGCAATATCCGTTGAAACGCCGGATTCGTGTGCGACGATTTCGCTTTCGATATCATGGCTTGGGTAATTGAAGTCCAACGCACCGAAACGCTGTTTAGTCGATTGTTTCAGATCTTTCATTAAGCTTTGGTAGCCAGGGTTGTACGAAATGACGATCTGAAAATCTTCGTGCGCTTGGATTAATTCGCCTTTTTTTTCCAAGGGTAATACACGGCGGTTGTCCGTTAGTGGATGGATCACTACGGTAGTGTCCTGACGCGCTTCGACCACTTCGTCCAAATAACAAATTGCGCCATACCGGGCAGCAACGGCTAATGGGCCATCTTGCCAGCGCGTGCCATTGGCATCCAATAAGAAACGTCCCACCAGATCGGATGCCGTCATATCTTCATTACATGCGACAGTGATCAGTGGTTTTTTTAATTTCCATGCCATGTATTCGACAAAGCGAGTTTTGCCGCAACCGGTCGGGCCTTTCAGCATCATTGGCATGCGTACCGAATAAGCGGCTTCGTAAAGTTTCACTTCGTCCCCGACGGGATGGTAATAAGGTTCTTTCTTGATACGATATTGGTCAATGATTTTGCTCATGACAGACTCCTGTAAGAACAGTCTTTATCGAATGGTTGTAATCCAAATCCTGGTCAAAAAAAACCCCCGCCCTGTTAAGGGTAAAGGGGGCTTCAGAAGTTGTGAAACAATCCGTAGCGCTAGCTCAGTGTTTTCGATCCTCGTCTATTTGAATAGGCTCAGCATCGGTGCTTTATTCGCTTTACGTTTGGAATGCGTATTAGGTTTATTCACAACTTCACAGATTTGAACCCCGTTTTCTGCTTAAACCGTTTTGCCGCGGTAAATCACCATCGATGTACCTTGGCTTTGCGAAAAATTGTCATAACCGATCAAACGTACATGGTTATTAGGATTGGCCTTATGGCAAGCTTCTGCTTCAGCCAAAATGCGATCGACATCCGTTTCACCGAACATTGGCAATTTCCACATATACCAGTAGTTATCCATCAAGTGCTCTGGTTCAGTGTGTTCAATTGCTGGATTCCAACCTTTTTTGACGATGTATTCAACCTGTTGTTTAATCTGCTTGGCAGTCATTGAAGGCAGGTAAGAAAAGGTTTCGAATTTGCGGCTCGCAGGATCGCTGAGACGGCTTTTATAATCCAACATTTCTGACATTCTGTTACTCCTAAGTTTAGGTTATCCGGCACAATTAACTTGTGCCGGACGAGTTAAATAATTATTTGTGCGCGACGTCCAGTTTGTCGACGGTGTCGAACTCAAACTTGATTTCTTTCCATGTTTCCATCGCGATCTTCAATTCTGGGCTGTGTTTTGCTGCTGCGGTCAGAATTTCTTTACCTTTCTTCTCGATTTCAATACCTTGGTTACGCGCTTCAACACAAGCTTCTAGAGCCACACGGTTAGCTGCTGCACCAGCTGCATTACCCCACGGATGACCTAAGGTACCGCCACCGAATTGCAAGCAAGCATCGTCACCGAAAATTGCAACCAGCGCCGGCATATGCCAGACGTGAATACCGCCGGAGGCCACTGGGAATACGCCAGGCATAGAACCCCAATCTTGATCGAACATAATGCCGCGGCTACGATCTTCTTTGATGAAGCTATCGCGCATAATGTCGATCCAGCCTAGAGTCGCAGCGCGGTCGCCTTCCAGTTTACCAACCACTGTACCGGAGTGCAGGTGATCCCCGCCCGACAGACGTAAAGCTTTCGCTAATACACGGAAGTGAATACCGTGATGCGGGTTACGGTCTATAACCGCGTGCATTGCACGGTGGATGTGCAACAGGATACCGTTGTCACGGCACCAGTTAGCCAGACCGGTATTGGCACAGAAACCGCCGGTCAAGTAGTCGTGCATAATAATTGGCGCACCAAGTTCTTTTGCGAATTCAGCACGTTTGTACATTTCTTCCGGAGTTGGTGCAGTTACATTCAGATAGTGTCCTTTGCGTTCGCCGGTTTCACGTTCTGCTTTGTGAATAGCTTCCATAACGAACTCGAAACGTTGACGCCAGCGCATAAATGGCTGGCTATTGATGTTTTCGTCGTCTTTTGTCAGATCCAAGCCGCCGCGCAAACATTCGTATACGGCGCGGCCATAGTTTTTAGCGGATAAACCCAATTTTGGTTTGATCGTACAGCCTAGTAGCGCACGTCCATATTTATTTAATTTGTCGCGCTCCACTTGAATACCATTTGGAGGGCCGCCACAGGTTTTAACAAAAGCAATCGGGAAGCGGACATCTTCCAATCGCAGCGCACGGATCGCCTTGAAGCCGAATACGTTGCCAACGAGGGAGGTAAACACGTTGACAACGGATCCTTCTTCGAACAGATCGATCGGATAGGCTATGAAAGCATAGAAACAAGTGTCGTCACCAGGCACGTCTTCAATACGGTAAGCGCGGCCTTTGTAGTAATCCAAGTCGGTCAGCAAGTCAGTCCAAACAGTAGTCCAAGTACCGGTAGAAGATTCTGCCGCAACGGCTGCAGCCGCTTCTTCACGGTCAACGCCAGGTTGTGGAACGATTTTGAAACATGCCAGAATATCGGTATCCAAAGGGGTATATTCGGGCGTCCAGTAGGTTTGCCGGTATTCTTTCACGCCGGCGTTGTATGTTTTAACGGCCATGATATTTTCTCCAATTTAAATGTTACTCATATCAATCCATGTACACGATACAATAGACGGAATGAGTAGAAGTTGCATTACAAAATAACTACTTACTTGACTACTTGGTTACTTCTCAGATCATTGATGTGTAACTATAGCGGGATTCACCTATAAGAACAAATCAATAATTCTGATATTTATGATAAGTTATTGCTTATAACAGTCTTGCACGTTTGAACTATGCTGCATGTCACGCTACGTCAATTAAAAGTATTCGAGTCGGTTGCTCGGCATTTAAGCTATTCTCGCGCTGCCGAAGAGTTGCATCTGACTCAACCTGCTGTTTCCATGCAGATAAAACAACTAGAAGACAATGTTAGTTTACCGCTCTTCGAACAATTAGGTAAACGAATTTATTTGACCGAGGCAGGCCGGGAACTCTATCAGTACAGCCGGGCAATCGCACAACAGTTATCTGATATGGAAACGGCGCTAGATGAGTTGAAAGGCATGGAACGGGGCAAATTGAATATTTCAGTCGTGACGACAGCCAATTATTTTGCCCCGCACCTGCTAGCCAAATTTTGTCAGAGGTACCAAGGTGTCACCGTCAGTTTGAATGTTTCGAATCGCGAAACCGTGTTGAAACAATTGGCGGATAATTTGATAGATCTGGCGATTATGGGCCAACCGCCGGAGGGCTTGGATATCGATAGCGAATCGTTTATGGAAAATCCATTGGTAGTGGTTGCGCCGCCACACCATCCACTATGCCAAGTACATCAAATTCCTGTTAAACGATTGGAAAAAGAAATTTTTCTGGTACGGGAATCGGGTTCCGGAACGCGTAGTGCCATGGAGCGGTTTTTCGCCGAGCATGACATCAAAATTAGTAAAGGTATGGAAACGGATACCACGGAGGCTATCAAACAAGCTGTGCAAGCGGGTATGGGGTTGGGTATCATGTCGCAACATACTGCGGAATTGGAACTTGAAACGAATCGGTTGAAGATGTTGGATGTGCAGGGTTTTCCAATTATCCGCTATTGGCATGTAGTAAATAGAAAAAACAAACGCCTATCTGGCGTTGCAAATGCATTCCGCGAATTTTTGCTAACCGAGGCTGAGAAATTAATGCTGAAATCAAAAGAATAAAGTTTTTGATAATAATCAGTTTATTATTTAAAATCGAATAAGCAAATGATTTTTTAATGTGGATATACATAGTTCTAACCAACTAATTAAAAATCAATGAATGCAAACAACTCGAGCGTTCCGGCAATTTATTTCATTTGCGGTGTTCTGGCATTGATCATTTTGCTGCTGGATATCGTTACACCGCTTGGTATTGCTACGGGCGTGCTGTACATAGTCGTTGTACTGGTTTCACTGCGTTCGCCAAAAAAGCAATTTACGATAGCCGTTGCATCGGCTTGCACACTATTGGTCTTCATTGGAATTGCGTTATCGCCATCCAGCGAAATCGCGCTGTATCAAGTTTATGCGAACCGTTTTTTGAGTATATTGGCTATCTGGGTTACTGCGATACTGGCTTTGAAACAACGTGATAGCATAAAACAACTGCATGCAGAGCACCTAAAGTACGAACAAGCAGCCCGTAAAGCGGAAGTAAGGCAAGAGAAGTTAAAAGTGTTAAAGGCAACCGTGCAAACTGTGCAAGATATTGTTGGCAATTTTCTGAATAACATGCAATATTTCAGATTGGAAATGAGTAAAAACAATGGGTTGTCGCCAGAATCCACACAAAAACTTAATCGGCTAATTCAAGAGACATCTATTCAAATTAATGAATTAGGAAATTTGGAAGAAATTCGGGAAAGAAGGCTGGCTGGGGATGAGGTGGGTATTGACTATAAGCTGATTGTCGGAGATAAAGATACAATCGACAATCGACAATAAAAAATGGATGTTACAAGATATCAAGGAGAAATGATGTCAGGACAAGGATCGGGTGGAAATGTACTCGCAGCAATCTGTAGTTTTTTTATTCCGGGTTTGGGGCAATTGGTACAAGGACGCATACTGGCGGCAGTATTGTTTTTTGTAATTACCGGAACGGGATATTTTTTCTGGGTATTAATTATACCTGCAGTGATCGCCGGGATTTTTCATTTGTGGTCAATCATCGATGCGGCTCGATTTGCCGGTGCTGACTGACGTACTTCATGGTTGATACGGATGATCCGAATGCTGGCACTAATCGGTGATATATTGCTGCCAGGATAATACAGCGTCTGTAAAGACATGCAATGGGATTCTTTCAGATTGTCCAGGTTCCGGCGCGAAATCCTCTTCGATTTCTGCATAATCCCCAGTTAACCGTAAGCAGTAGGCGTTGCCGATACGTTCCCATTCAGAAAGCTTGCCAGAGTGGACAGCCTGTATTTTTTCCAGTAATTCGTTTACTTCATGCAGACTTTTTTGTATATCAATGGTCAAGTAAGCGGTAATCATATGATGTGCAGGCGCATCGTCATTATACCCAGGCCAGGTAAAGGATCGGTCATTCATTCAAAAATTGGAAATGCTGTATTGATTCCGCCTTGTTTGGCAGGCGCGAAGCCAATAGTAAAGAAATTTCCATCTTTGCTGCAATAATGCAGGGGTTGTTCTACATTCGCGGCCGGTTTGTTGAGGCCGCATCGTATCCAATCGGGAGAACCGGCAGGGCAGTTGGATTCCGAACCGGCAGTGGCATGACTGATTGATTTGAGTATTTGTGTCACCGTGCAATGATCCGGAAACATGGATGAAAATTTGTTTTTACTGGGATTGCTTTGATGCGTCCAGCGTCCTGTGTAAATTCCTGCTGCGTTGGCCGGGCTTTGCACAATAAATTGTGACACTGTTGCCGGATTAATACCTTCAGGGCGCGAATGGAAGCCTTTGGGGCGGTTATTGTGCCATTCACCGCAAAATACATGATATTGATTGAGCCGCAAACCATTTTCAAGTGTTACCCAGCGAGGCAGTGTTGAACAATCCACTTGCGCGGATACCGTGAGTGGGCTGAGCATGAACAAACATACAATGGATTTCAGTAAATACCGGATTGTTGAATGGTGCATGTTTCTTCCTTCGGGTAAGGATGTCAGCAGATAAAAAGTATAAACTACCGTAATCAGATAAAATTGCATTCTCACTGAATTTTACATCTTAGCTTTATTTAATTATTTTTACATGTCATCTAAACAAGTATCGCAAAAAATCGGTTTTATTTCTCTAGGCTGCCCCAAAGCACTGGTGGATTCTGAACAAATCCTGACACAATTACGTGCTGAAGGTTATGAAATATCACCTTCGTACCAAGACGCCGGCCTGGTAGTGGTTAATACTTGCGGTTTTATCGATAGTGCGGTGGAAGAATCTCTCGATGCCATTGGTGAAGCATTGGCTGAAAATGGAAAGGTCATTGTCACAGGTTGTTTGGGCGCCAAAGAAGATGGCGATGTCGTTAAAAAAGCGCATCCACAGGTGCTAGCGGTTACTGGCCCGCATGCATTGCCGGAAGTCATGTCGGCAATCCATGCGCATTTGCCGCAACCCCATGATCCATACACGAGTTTGATACCGCCGCAGGGAATCCGTTTAACGCCCAGGCACTACGCCTATGTAAAGATTTCCGAGGGGTGTAATCATCGTTGCACCTTTTGCATTATTCCTTCGATGCGCGGTGATTTGGTGAGCCGGCCTGTTCATGAAGTGATGCAGGAAGCGGAGCATTTGGTGAATGCGGGTGTAAAAGAACTGCTGATCATTTCTCAGGATACCAGTGCCTATGGCGTGGATGTCAAATACCGCTCAGGATTTTGGCAAGGCAGGCCGGTAAAAACCCGGTTGACTGAGCTTGCGCAGGCATTAGGATCACTCGGTGTTTGGGTGCGGTTGCACTATGTTTATCCCTATCCGCATGTTGATGAGGTGATTCCGTTGATGGCAGAAGGAAAAATATTGCCTTATCTTGACGTGCCATTTCAGCATGCTAATTCCCGTATTTTAAAAGCGATGAAACGTCCTGCCAATGCTGAAAATAATTTGGCGCGAATCCAGCAATGGCGGAAAGTCTGTCCGGATATTACCTTGCGCAGCACGTTTATTGTCGGCTTTCCTGGCGAAACCGAAGCGGAATTTGAAGAGTTACTGGATTTCTTGCGGGAAGCACAATTGGATCGCGTCGGTTGCTTTGCATACTCGCCCGTGGAAGGCGCGGCAGCCAATTTGCTGCCTGATCAGGTGCCGGAACAAGTCAAGGAAGAGCGCCGCGCACGTTTTATGCAGTTGCAAGCGGAAATTAGCCTCGAGCGGTTGGCCAAGAAAGTCGGGCGAAGCATGACCGTCATGATCGATGAATTGACAGAGGATTACATCATTGCCCGCAGCAGCGCCGATGCACCTGAAATTGACGGCTTGGTTTATGTCGACAAAACCATCGAAGGCCAACCTGGAGATTTCATTGAAGTCGAAATTACTGATGCGGATACGCATGATCTTTTTGCAACAGCGACTAAACAGTAAACAATACGTTTAATGCAGCGCCGATGGGATATTTTTTGCACGGTTATCGATAATTTTGGTGATATGGGTGTGTGCTGGCGCCTAGCCAGGCAATTAGCCTCTGAACATCACCAAACAGTACGGTTGTGGGTTGATGATCTGAATAGTTTTGCTGTCATTGCACCTGCGATTAACCCCAATGCTTCGCGGCAAATCGTGCACGATATTGAAATTTTTTTCTGGCATAAACCATTTGCAGCAGTTGAACCTGCGGAGGTGGTCATTGAAGCTTTTGCTTGCGAATTACCCGAAAGCTATGTGATCGCCATGCTAAAAAAAAATAAGCCACCGGTTTGGATCAATCTGGAATATCTCAGCGCTGAACCTTGGGTTGCCGAGTATCATGCCATACCGTCACCACATCCCCGTTTTGCTTTAACCAAAACATGCTTTTTCCCCGGTTTTGTGGAAGGTACGGGAGGATTGTTACGCGAAAAAAAATTGATCACGCAAAGGCAAGCCTTTAATGCATCTGCTGAACGGGAATTCTTACAGCGCAAGGGTTTACCGGAC
>SSFV01000069.1 GCA_008015565.1 Nitrosomonas sp.
CACCGTATTCATCAACCACCAGACTGATCCGATTCTGATTTTCCTGAAATAACTGCAATTGAGAAAATAATGGCGTGCCAGAAGGAATAAAAAAAGGCTTGCGCATTACTTTATCGAGTGTTTCGGCTGTAATTCGACCATTTTGCATTTGATTCATTGCATTGCGAACGTGAATGATACCAATAATGTTATCCATGCGCTCACGATACACGGGTAGACGCGTATGGTGGCAAGTCATCAGCTGTGTGTGAATCACTTCATCGTCTGCAGCAATATCAATCGCCTCAATGTGGCTGCGCGGCACCATGACATCATCAACCGTAATGGCTTCCAGATCAAACAAATTTAACAACATGCTTTGATGCTTGTGCTGAATAAAATGCCCACCTTCCAGCACTAAAGTTTTGAGTTCTTCAATGCTAATTTGTTGGCCTTCCTCAGCTTTAGGGGGTTTCAATCGAAATAATGCCAGCAACCCACGAACAAAAAGATTAATGAACCAAACCACAGGATAGAAAACAAGCAGCAATGGTGTCAGCACATAGCTCGACGCCAAGGCGATACGTTCAGGATAAGCTGCGGCAATCACTTTAGGGGTAATTTCACTAAAAACCAGAATCGCAAAGGTGATTGCTAACGTGCCCATGAACAATGCAAAATCGTCATGTGCAAAAAGCGTTGCTACGATAACTGCGACCAATGTCGCAGAAGCGGTATTGAGTAAGTTATTGCCGAGCAGAATGACACCTAATAATCGATCGGTATGATCGAGCAATTTAATCGTCAATCGGGCACCTCGATTACCTTGTTTAGCTAGATGACGCAACCGATAGCGATTAATCGCCATCATGCTGGTTTCAGAAAGCGAAAAGAAACCCGAAAGGATTAATAGAAACACCAATGCTATCAGCATGACGTGTAGTGGCAAATCTTCCAAAGAACACCTTTCAATGAGAAAAAAATGGTTAGGAAATCAGAAAATAACTCAGACTCCAAACCTAATAGCCATAAATATTTTGGATTTAAACATTCGTTTGTCAACAAGAATATGCGGCAGTGTCAGAATCACTCGCTGACATAGCGATTACATCTAAATACCCTAATTGATTAATCAAAAGGAATTATGTGATTATTTTCTAACAAGTTTGCAACAAACAATAAAAAATTCATTCCAACATTTTAAAGATTCTAAAAAAACAAAACTTACAGCTTGGCTTAATATGGAAAATCTTGTAACAATCTCAATATGTTTGACAAGTTAAATATATTTTTACCCAGTATCCTAGCAATGTTTGCAATCACCGTTGCTGCAGAATCAAAATATCCTGTAAAACTCAAATTTGAACAAATGAGTACACGCGACGTAAGTATGTTACTTAATAATCACAATGTGCCGCAAATTATTGCGTCAAGTTGGGAAGCAGCAAGCAAAACATACCTATCAAAACCGCCTACAGGCAAGACTGCCAAGTACGATCTAAACGGCGATGATATCGAAGAAATTTTTGTATACCTCTCTGGCCAAAACATGTGTGGAACAGGAGGCTGCCATCTCATTATTTTTCAATACAGCACAGAAAATCAAATGCTTGAATATAAAACCGCACGCAGCAGTTCCGACGACATACTAATCCTCAACAACTTAAGCAGTGATGGCTATCATGATATTGCCATCCGGTTGATGGACGGCACCAGTATGTCCAAAGCCCAAGCTTATACCGTATATAAATGGAAAAATGGGGATCTAAAGCAAACTGATAAAACAACACTATTTCAGCGACCGGATAATGGCAACTAAAACATATCAAGAGTATTTTAATGCGCTAGGTTTTAGAGAATCATCCAGTATTCCTGGCGGGACTCAAAACTATGATTCCGAGAATGCTTCGGGTTTTATTGGAAAATATCAATTTGGAGAGGCAGCGCTTTTTGACCTGGGATACTATGGCATAGATAACAGTGACGGTAATTTATTTAAAAATGATTGGATAGGTAACTGGTCGGGAAAAAACGGAATAAATAACAAGACGGACTATTTCAATCATGGCGCAATCCAAGAAACGATCATTTATGAGTGGCATAATGTTTTATGGAAAAGAATACGGTTTTTAGGATTTGACCAGTACGAAGGGCAAATTCTTAATGATCACCTGATTACGATCTCAGGAATGCTGGCCGTCTCGCATCTTCTAGGCGCAGGAAGCCAGTCCTCCGATACCGCCGGTTTAAAGGGTTATCTGATGTCAGGAGCAGTATTCAGTCTCCACGATGGAAATGGTACCGCCGCTTATGAATACATGACCCTCTTTGAAGGTTTCCAAACACCCTTCACTACTGATCATAGTAAAGCTGAAATCATTGCGGGTGGCGCAGGAAGGGATATATTGATTGGTTTTGGTGGAAATGACACCTTAATTGGTAAAGAAAATATTGATACCGCCACGTATCTTAATAATTCAAATGAATTTGGGGTCAATAAAAATATTGACGGAACATGGACAATTGAGCATCGAAGTAGCGAATCAGAGGGCATGGATACCCTTGTCGATATGGAGCGTATCAAATTTTCAGATATTTCTCTGGCACTAGACCTCGATGGAAACGCCGGCATAACTGCCAAAATTCTGGGCGCCGTATTCGGACGGGAATCCGTCTCAAACTTAGCTTATGCCGGTATCGGATTGGCTTTGCTTGATGACGGCATGAGCTACAAGGCATTGATGCAGGTGGCAATTGATGCGGCATTAGGTGCTCATACGGCAAATCACGCCGATGTTGTCGAACTGCTATACGAAAATGTTGCGGGTTTTGCTCCCGCCACTAATGAAAAAACTTACTTCGTTGATTTGCTGAACTCGGGCGCTCACACCGTTGTATCAATTGGGATCATGGCCGCCGATCACCCACTCAATCAAGCCAACATTAACCTTGTAGGATTATCTCAAACGGGATTAGGATATGAATTCGTTTCTGTTTAACAAGCCGTTAGAATGTTTCCATTTTTGATGCAGCAGAAAACTATATTTCAGCGTATGTAATGAAATATAGTTTTAAATTTATTGTCTTATGTGACTTATGTTATTAACCGGAGGCGTATACACAGAATCGGATTCTACAATGACGGATTCAGATCCTGCAGAAATGTCTTTTCGTACTGACTCTGACATTGAACACAACGTTGTGCAGAAGGCTGTGCCAGCAACCGTTCAAAACCAATTTCATTGCCACAATCGATACAATCACCAAACTCCAATTCGCTTAGATACTTCATCGACATTTCCAATTCACGCATCTCATTGATCTGCCTGTCTACAAGCGCTGTATCAATGTCATCCGGTATATTATTTAAATATTCAGTGAGATCGAAATCCCCTGTATCGTTAGTATGTGCCAATTCGTAGCGTACTTCGCTCTGTAATTGCAAATAACGCTTATGTAATGCCGACCGCAGTTGAGTCAACTGATCCTCAGTAAAATTAGCCATCCTGAATCCTCTTTTAGAATATTACATATATATCGCATGTGTAGAGATAGTGTTTTTTGGTACTCCCCAAAGAACTTAAAAGTCTTTTCAATTTCAATGTGGTAATACAGTTTGCAATTGCTTCAAATCGTTAATCACTTCAGCAGAATTACCACCCGCACTCGCCGACAAATACATACGGACAATTTTTCCTTGCGGATCGATCAGGAACGTATTACGCCTGGCAAACTTGATAATGCCCAAATCAATTAACGAATGATAACGTACAGCAGTTTCTGTTGTAGTATCTGCCAGAAGCGGAAATTGCAACTGATATTTTTTAGCAAAGTCAGCATGACTGCTTGTATCATCAACACTGATACCAATCACTTCCGCACCCAAACCCTTTATCACTTGCAACCCATCACGAAAAGCGCATGCCTGCTTGGCACATCCAGGCGTATCATCCTTTGGATAAAAATACAAAGCCAGCCATTTTCCTCGAAAATCGTCCAACGTATGGATTTTTCCATGTTGATCAATGAGCTGAAAACCAGGGGCTAATTGACCTAGCTTAAGTGATTTGCGATAACTGGAGAAAAACCAGAACATCCATCCCAATGCACTCACTGATAAAATAATCGTTAACCCTTCCATCGCATCTACTCGTCACTGTTATTATTCAAATTCCTTACCGGCCACGCCCAAATCCGCAACAATAGAATAGTCATCGTTGCCAGCAGACTGGCAAATAAGAATGCTGCTGCCGCACTAAAGAAGTGCCATACCACTCCAAACAATAAACCTGCCGGAATAGCCGCAAAACCGCTTACCAAATGATACCAGCCAAAAGCGGTGCCGCGTTCTTCAGGCTCTGCATAATCACTGACCAATGCACGTTCAGCGCCTTCACTCATACCGGTTAACAATCCATAAAAAATACTGACTATCCATAACCCGCTACTGCTAGTTACCTGACTTAACGCCAGAAACGATGCGGCCAGCGCAGACCATCCTATCATAATCAAGGCGCCGCGCCCGAAATGATCCGCCAATTGTCCTCCTTGTGTAGAAGTAGCGGCTTTAGCAAAATTCAGTGCCGCCCATATCAGCAGCAATTCAACAACATCGATCCCTAATTGATGACCAAACAACAAAATAAAAGTTTCAGAAGCCCGTGCAAAAGTAAATAACACCAGTACCCATAAGTAATGTTGCATCGGTATTGAAAGGGCAGACCAGCGTAGTGGCGGAAGCGTTAGCCGAATCTCTGCGGATTGAGCAGAGTCATTTTTTTCCTCTTTGATACCCGCACCTAAAAGTATTACTGCCACAAAGCCAGGAACTGCTGACCATAGAATTACTTCGCTCAAGCTCAAATCCGACCATGCCAGTATAGCTGCTGCTACCAATGAACCCGCAACGGCCCCCGCATTATCCAATGCACGATGAAAACCAAACGCATAGCCGCGTATAGTCAGTGGCGTTGCATCAGCAACCATGGCGTCACGCGGCGCACTGCGCAAGCCTTTTCCAATACGATCAATACTGCGCAGCAATAATACGGTAACCCAAGAACCTGCCAATCCAAGCAACGGACGAGCCAGATTAGAAAGCGCATAACCTGATAGCGCCAAGCCTTTACGCCGACTATTCATAACATCGGAATGCCGTCCCGCCCATAATTTAAGAAAACTAGCCAATGCGTCCGCCGCACCCTCAATCAACCCCAACGCTATCGGACCGGCGGCCAATACAGTCGCTAACAATATCGGAATGAGCGGCACCACAATATCCGAAGCAAAATCGTTGAAGAAGCTTACCAGCCCAAGAATAATAACCGTTCTTGGCAACCGCCTTGAACCCTCAACAGCCAATAGATTCGAATGATCAGGTTTATTCATCGTGTGATATTAGCGTAGAATGCCAATTTCGCCCTGGTAGCTCAGTGGATAGAGCAACCCCCTCCTAAGGGGTAGGTCGCACGTTCGATTCGTGTTCAGGGCGCCAATAGAATCAACAGGTTAATAACGAAAATGTTTTCTAACAAATACCTCAGAGTTACACTGAAGGTACATAATCGAAAATTAACTTAAACAATTTTATTGGAGTATATATAACTTGCAAGAATTTCAAATCGACTGCAATATCGTCGCGTCTTTCTTTTTTCATTGTGAACCACCCGTCAAAACATATTGTTTTGATAACAATGCTTCAGGCTCCTAATACAGTGGGGTAACAGATCGCTGATTAGGTGATAGAGATTCGTAATACATCGCTATCGATTGCGATGAACACACGCAAGTAATAAAATTTTCCGGATATCGCTGTTTGTCAAG